>CAYMZA010000054.1:0-1592 GCA_964394835.1 uncultured Gammaproteobacteria bacterium | reverse complement strand
CATTATTATATTATATGTTTTAATATCCATGGTAGTATAATACCAAAAAAGGAAGGATAAATCAACTTAAAGTGCATTATACTCCAATATCTGAAACTTTATATAAATTAAGAATATTGATAAACTTTATAAAGTTTTACTTAACTTAAAAACCTTAAGTCTTTAACTATAATATCTAATTCTTTATTTAACTTTTCTAAGAATAATTCTTTTTTTTCTTCAAAATCTTCTTTTAATTCTTCTGGTATTATAGCTATAGTTAATACATCATTATTACAATATAGCACCCTAGCTTTTTGTTCTACACCCTCTCCCCATATATCTATCATTACATCTTTAGCTTTTTCTAAAACTAAAGAATCTTGAATCTGTTTATTATTCAAATACTTAGAAGCTGAATCTTTAAATGTATTCCATGACATATTAATTATTCTTAACAAATGGGCATATTTTCTTAAAATCACAAAACTTACATGTAAAACCTGGTTTAGCAGTAAAATCTTGTTCTTTTATTTGTTTTATAATATCTATTATCCATAATTTAATTTTTTCTATTTCCTTATCTGTTCCTACAAAAGATATTTCAGTATTTTCATTTAAATAGTAGAAAGTTAAATTTTTAACCTTTGTTTTAAAAACATCCTCAGCAGCTATTTGATACATTAACAATTGTTTTTTATCTTCAAATATTAATTTATCTTTAGCCTTCCCTGTTTTATAGTCTATAATATTCCAATGATTTTTACCAATTGGATCTACTCTATCAAATGTTCCTTTTAAACTATTACCTTTTACTTTAATATGAAAACTTTTTTCTAAAAATATTGGTATAGGAAAGTCTTTTTTATATTTATTATAATATTCTTTTAATATTTCCTCTCCTTTTTTATAGTATTCTTTTTTTTGTTTTTCATCTTCAAACCAATCTTCTATCCATGATTCTTTGTAAAATTCTAATAAATCTTTTAATGTAGGTTGTTTAATCTTTTCTTCTTTTTTAAATAAATCTTGTTGTTTTAATTCATTTCTTTCTACTATTAGTTTAAAGAATTTATACAAAGCATTATGCATAGTTCTACCAAAAGAAAAAGATGGTTTACCACTAGCTCTTAATTTAACTATGTGAGAATAGTAATATTGCCTAGGACATGTTTCATATGCTTTTAATTGAGAAAAAGAAAACACTTTAGGTATATTATATTCAGGTTTAGTGATAGTCTTATCTACTTGTTTTACTTCTTTAACATTTTTTTCTTTACTTTTGACTATAATACCTAATTCTTCTAAAAACCTAGAAAGTTTCTTTTTCCTTGCCCCACCATAATCTTCAGCTAAAGTTAAAAATACTCTTTCTTTAGCTCTAGTTAAAGCTACATAGAATAGTCTTCTTTCTTCTTGTAAATGAGCGTCTCCTTCTGGTAATATTTCTTTTACTAAATCTAATGGTAATTCTATGGGATCTCTTTTTTCTGTACTAGGAAATCTTAAATGAACTAAATTAACTATGAATACAAACTTAAACTCTAAACCCTTAGATCCATGTACTGTCATTACATTAACTACATCTGGTCCAGACTCTGTGTCATGTTGAA
>CAYMZA010000053.1:0-1625 GCA_964394835.1 uncultured Gammaproteobacteria bacterium | reverse complement strand
CTTTCTTTCAATGTTTTAAGGTATTTTTCTAATATACTTTTAGTTTCTGGTTCATTTTCATAAGATTCTTCTATTAGAGGAACCAATAACGGACAAGCTTTTTGTATTACATTAATATCTTTATCTTGTTCTTTTAATTCTTTAATGTACGATGCAGATTCAATTGTACTTCTTGTACCTATCACACCTATATTACCATTCTTAGTAATTTTAATAGCTTCTTCTGCTAAAGGACGAATAACTCCTAAAACATTTTTACCAGGATAATAATACTTCAAATATTCCTGTTGTATTTTAGGTAATGCTTCGGCAGATGCTGTATTACAAGCTAATATAATTAAACTACAACCTTGATTAAATAAATAGTCTATAGCTTGTTTTGTATATTCATATATCACCTTCTGACTATGATTACCATATGGGGTTCTAGCATTGTCTCCTAAATAAATATAATCATACTGAGATAATCTTTTTTCAATTTCCTTAAATATTGTTAAACCACCAAAACCCGAATCAAAAACTCCTATCATTTTTTCTTTGTCATCCCTTCAAATGCCCTTAATACTTCTAAGGGTAATGCAAATATTACAGTATTAGATTGATCAGAAGAAAGATCATTTATGGACTGCAGCGTTCTTAAATGAAGAGCACCAGTAGATCGAGATAATGTATCTGCAGCTTTTCTCATATTCTCTGCAGCAGCAACCTCGCCTTCAGCCTTAATTATAACTGCCCTTCTTTCTCTTTCAGCTTCAGCCTGTTTAGCTATTGTTCTTTGCATATCTTTAGGTAACTCAATATGTTTTAAATCAACTGACACAACCTTAATACCCCAAGGATCTGTAGCCTTATCAACTATAATTTGAATACGAGCAGATATATCATCTCTTTTGCTTAATAACTCGTCTAAGCTAACTTCACCAACCACATCACGCATTGTAGTTTGGGCTAATTGAGATACAGCATAATAGAAATTCTCTACCTCTAAGATAGCATTTTCAGGAACAACTACTTTATAGTAAAGAACAGCATTAACATTTAAAGTAACATTATCTTTTGTTATAGCGTCTTGATCGGGAACATCAACTGCTTTAACTCTAATATCAACCTTAGTCATAGATTGAATTATTGGTAAAACAATTCTCCAACCAGGTTCAACTGTTTTTAAATATTTACCAAATAAAAATTTAATACCCCTTTCATATTGATTAACTTGACGAACAGAGGTTAATATAATCATTACACCAGCAATAATTAAAAAATAAAATGAAAATTCCATATGTTTATATTAATAATTAATTATTCTTGAACTATATTTAATAATTCTTTTTGATATTTTTCTGCGCTTTCTTTATCATTAGCTTCCACTGTAATTCTTAATAGTGGCTCTGTATTAGAAGCCCTAACATTAAACCACCAATCATTAAACTCTACTGTAATACCATCTATTTCATCTCTAATATTATCTTTATACTCCTCTCTTATTCTATCTAAGGCTAAGGGTATATTATCTATGGCTATATTTAATTCATTAGCTCTATAATATATCATATTACCGCCTACTAATTCTGATAGTTTTTTTCCTTTTACTGACATTATTTCTAATATCATTAATAATGCAGCAT
>CAYMZA010000052.1:0-1787 GCA_964394835.1 uncultured Gammaproteobacteria bacterium | reverse complement strand
ATAATGAAGCTATAAATAAAACACCTAAAAATAATATTACATTATCTGTAAATTGCATTAAAGTAAAACCAATACTTAAAACAATTATTTGAAATATAGCTATACCCCATGATTCATAAATTAAATTTTGCTTACCTCTAATAAAAGAATAAAATAATAAAGTAAAACTATCTATTAAAATAATAAATATAGTAAGATAAATTAAAGTTCTAACTGTATCAGAATAAAACAAAATATTATCTAGAACTATAGCTATCACAATAGTAATAAAACTAAAAATAAGTTTAAAGGTAAATATTTGTTTAAACCACTGTTGTTCATCTTTATCTGATTTAGCTACTTCTCTAATTAATACTGGAGATAATCCTAAATCCATAAATACAGAAAATATAGATGCAAAAGAAATAGCAAAAAAATACTGACCTATTGATTCAGCTCCTAAATATCTAGCTAAAATAGTGAAGTAAATAAAAGACAATACTTTCTGAAATATTGCAGCAGTAAGAAAAGATGAAGTATTTAATGTTATTTTCTTAGCATTCACCATTTATTTTTTATTACAAGAAATATCCCAATCCCAAGATAAATTATTAATAATAGGGATCTTAGATATTTTCTTATCTATATTCTTTAAAATATTTATAAATCTATTATTATAGTTTACTTTAGTTTTAAAAATCTTAGATTTTAATAACATAAAATTTATATAAACCTTACTTAAATAATACACTCCATTTATATCTATATTAACAAAATGTGGTTTTAATATTTTTCTAAATTTTCTCTTTGAAAAACCAAACGTATTATCATCTGCCAAAGAAAATAAATTACTATTCTTTTTTCTTAAAAACTTTCTTAATATTAAAAAAAATGGATAAAATAAAATATACTGCCAAGAAGCAGGCTCTCTTAAGATTAATAACTTACCACCTTTCTTTAACGCTCTACTAATTTCAGATATAGCTAACTCAGGATTAGGGAAATGATGTAAAGAAGCTACTAAAAAAATTGCATCTAAACTATTTTCCTTAAAAGGTATATTTTCTGCATCAATAATAGCAAAAAAACCATTGTCTATATTATTTCTTTTTACAATATTTTTAACTTTTTTTACTGGCCCTATAGCTATATCAGATTCTATTACATTATATCCTTTTTTCATTAAATAAATAGAAAACCTACCATTACCACCACCTAATTCTAAAAAAACAGATCCTTCAGGATATTTTATTAAAGATTTTACTAATTCTTTATTTTCCTTAGAAATATTTAATATATCCTTATCATTAAAAACATTAGATCTAGAAGAATATGTTTCTATATCAACTTTTTTAATTTCATTATTAAAAACACTACTATCTAAACAATTATATATACCATCTTCTTTATTGTATTCTTTTACAAATATATCTTTAATATCAAACATTTTATCTTATTTATAACTATATTATATCAAAATACCATGTTAAAAACAATTAATACCATTGACAAAATATCTTAAATATGGTAATATACTATATATAAAGGAATACACCTTTATACAACAAGGAGAAGTACATTTAAAAATGGTTTTATGTTTGCTATATTATTCTCTGGAATGACATTGGTTATTTCTTTTTTACTTATAATAAGTAAAGAATTACCAATATTATTAACAGGTGCATTACTTTCATCTGTTATAATCCTTGGAATGATGCACGGTAGTAAAAAAATGTAATCCGGCCTTCAACCGTAATTAACTCAAACCTACAAAAGGAGGTGTTAAATTGAGTAATAAGAACAAGATT
>CAYMZA010000051.1:0-1852 GCA_964394835.1 uncultured Gammaproteobacteria bacterium | reverse complement strand
TCTCCCTCAACTATATATATTTCAGACTCCTCAGGATCTCTACTAGAACAATCAGATAATTTACCAGGCAAACTCAAACCTTCTAAAGCTCCTTTTCTTAAAACAGTTTCTCTAGCTGAACGAGCGGCCATTCTAGCTTGAGCAGCTAAAAGACATTTACCTAATATAGCTCTAGCATCATTAGGGTTTTCTTCTAAAAAGATTTCTAAAGATTTGGAAAAGATAGAATCAACAACTGATCTTACTTCTACATTACCTAATTTAGCTTTAGTTTGTCCTTCAAACTGAGGTTCAGGTAGTTTAACACTGATTATAGCTGTAAGACCCTCTCTAACATCATCAGAGCTAAGATTACTATCTTTTTCTTTTAAGAAATTATTAGCTCTAGCATATTTATTCAACACTCTAGTTAAAGCAGCCTTAAAACCAACTAAATGACTTCCACCTTCAGGATTATGTATATTATTTGCAAAAGCATACAATACTTCTCTGTAATCTGTAGTATATTGAAAAGATATTTCTACATTAATATCATTTTTTTCTTTAGAAATATAAAATACTTTATGTTGCTTAACCTCATTATTATTATTTAAATGTCTAATATATGAAGCTATACCTCCTTCAAAATAGTATTTATATCCTTTCTTATCTTTAGAATTTCTTTCATCATAGATATTAATCTTAACACCTTTAGTTAAATATGCTTGTTGCCTTAAATGTTCTACAACTCTATCCCAATCAAATTCAGTTACTGTAAATATATCAGCGTCTGGTAAAAAAATTTGTAATGTACCTGTCTTATTACTTTTACCAACAACCTTAACTTTAGTAGTAGCTTTACCTCTTTTATATTCTTGAGCATAAATCTTTCCATCACGATATACTTCTGTTCTCATCCATATTGATAGAGCATTTACAACACTTACACCTACACCATGTAAACCACCAGATACTTTATACCCTCCACCTTCACCAAACTTACCACCAGCATGCAAGGTAGTCATAACTGTTTCTAAAGCAGATTTCTTTGTAACTTTATGTTTTCCTACAGGAATACCTCTACCATTATCTGAAACGGAAACCTTACCTTCTGGTAATAGTTTAATTTCAATAGTATCAGCATGACCAGCCATAGCTTCATCAATACCATTATCTACTACTTCCCAAATTAAATGATGCAAACCAGTACCAGCTGTATTACCAATATACATTCCTGGTCTTTTTCTAACTGGATCTAATCCTTCTAAAACTGTAATTTGTTCAGCTCCATACCCTTCTTTCTTCTTTTTAGAAATAGGTTTTTTACTAACGGTTTTCTTTACTTTTTTACTTGTTTTTACTACTTTTTTAGGCATTTTTACTACTCTTTATTAATTAAAAATATACTATTATATTAGCATAAAATCATAAAAAAAACAACCTTATTTTATGATGTAATAAGGTTATTTATATACTATATATTTTAGCTAATATTAGCGTAAAATTGCTTTAAACTTTTTATCTAAAACTTTTAATATTTTATCCATAATTTCATATATATCTTCAGCTACTAAAGTCTTATCCTCACTTCTAAATTCTATATGAAAAGCTATAGACTTTTTACTCTCACCTATTTCCTTACCCCTGAATATATCAAAGGGGTTTACATCTTTAATTAATGCAGATACTTTATATACCTCCTTCTCAATATCAACCCATTTTATATCTTTATCTACTACTATAGCCATATCTCTTTCTATGCTAGGAAACTTAGATAATACATTATATTCCTTCACCATGTTAATATATTTAGATAGTAATGAAAAGTTAATCTCCCAAAAACACATATTACTATCCGTATTATGTAATATAC
>CAYMZA010000050.1:0-1908 GCA_964394835.1 uncultured Gammaproteobacteria bacterium | reverse complement strand
TAACATTTAAAATACCATTAGCATCAATATCAAAAGAAACTTCAATTTGAGGAACGCCTCTTGGTGCTGGAGGAATACCTGATAGGTTAAATCTACCTAATGTCTTATTATCCACAGCCATTTGTCTTTCACCTTGTAATACATGTATTTCTACAGTATCTTGATTATCTGCTGCTGTAGAAAACGTTTGACTTTTAGAAGCAGGAATAGTTGTATTTCTTTCTATTAAAGGTGTTCTAACAGCACCCATAGTTTCAATACCTAAAGTTAAAGGAGTAACATCTAATAATAATACATCTTTAACATCACCTTGTAATACACCTGCCTGAACTGCAGCGCCCATAGCTACCACTTCATCAGGATTAACAGTAATATTTGGTTTTTTACCAAAGAATTCTTCTACTTTCTTTTGTACTAAAGGCATTCTTGTCATACCACCTACTAAAATAATTTCTTCAATATCTTTAGTTTCTAACTTAGCATCTTTCAAAGCCTTTTTACATGGCTCTAATGTTTTTTCTACTAAATCACCTATTAACTCCTCTAATTTAGCTCTAGTCATTTTCATTACCAAATGCTTAGGACCAGATTCATCTGTTGTTATGAATGGTTGATTAATTTCTGTTTCTGCAGTAGAAGATAGTTCTATCTTAGCTTTTTCTGCAGCTTCTTTTAATCTTTGTAATGCTAAATTATCTTTAGATAAATCAATACTTTCTTGTTTTCTGTATTCATCAATTATCCAGTTTATTATAACTTGATCAAAATCATCACCACCTAAGTGAGTGTCACCATTAGTAGCTTTTACTTCTACAGTATCTGAAGAAACATCTAGTATAGATACATCAAAAGTACCACCACCTAAATCATATACTACAACTTGTTGATCTTTTTTCTTATCAAAACCATATGCTAAAGCTGCAGCTGTGGGCTCATTTATAATTCTCTTAACTTCTAAACCTGCTATTTTACCAGCATCTTTAGTAGCTTGTCTTTGAGAATCATCAAAGTAAGCTGGAACAGTTATTACTGCTTCAGTTATTTTCTCGCCTAATCTTTCTTCAGTATCAGCTTTAATCTTTTGTAATATCATAGCAGATACTTCTTGAGGACTATGTTCTTTATCACCCATTTTAACTTTAACACCTTCCCCTGCTTGAACTATACTATATGGTACAGTTTTAATATCTTCTGATATTTGATCATCACTAAATTTACGACCTATTAATCTTTTAACAGAAAATATAGTATTCTCTGCATTGGTAACTGCTTGACGTTTAGCAGATAACCCCACTAATCTTTCTTTATTTTTAGATATAGCAACAATAGAAGGAGTAGTTCTATTACCCTCTTTATTTTCTAATATTTTTGGTTTTCCACCTTCGATTACAGCAAAAGCTGAATTAGTTGTTCCTAAATCAATTCCTAAAATTTTTCCCATACGTTTATTTGTTTAATTTTCTTATATTATTTAAAAATCCATCATCTATTTCATCATGAATATTTAAAATATCATCAGATGATAGACTATTATTATTTGCAAAATCTACTACTTCATGTGCTAATAAGTCAGTTAGTATAGCATTACCCATTACTCCTTGAGCCATAGTAGCAAACTTTGTTAATAGGCTAGCTCCACAACTTAAGCAAGAAGCATAAGTTAACATACCAGATTCATTTTCATCCAAAACTTTAATCATAGATTTTTTATATTCTAACTCACAAACTGGACACTTTTTAATTAGTCTCAAATTAAGAGACATATCTGGATTATTTAACATTATTCTTTGTCTATATTAATTTTAATACTCTTAGACTTTATCTCACCTGCTTTAGGTAAAGTTATAGTTAACAATCCATTTTTAAAATCTGCTTTTACCTTATCAACTTTAACAGAAGAAGGTAATG
>CAYMZA010000049.1:0-2048 GCA_964394835.1 uncultured Gammaproteobacteria bacterium | reverse complement strand
AAAAGTATTTTTTTAAACATAAATATTTATTAATTATTGTATATATTTTAACATAATATAGTATAAAAAGACAACAAAAAACACCCATATAGTATGGGTGTTTAATATTATATATTTATATTATCTTTCCATCATAAATTCTGGAGTTCTAGAACACATACCATTTACTAAACAAGTGAAATTAGAAGTGCAACCACATAATCCACAATTATTTTTTAACTTAACATAATCTGTTTGATTAGAATTAGGATTTGTTACACAGTACTTAGGTTGAACATCAGAACATTCATTTAAATATGTTCCATCTGAACATGTAGAATAATAATTACCAGTATTTCTTCCATCATTTTGATAACTGCCCCATTCTATATTACCATTTTGATTAACATCAAACTCTATTACTTTAATATCTACATCTGAACCTGCTATAATTTCTAACATACCATCATTATCTATATCATCTACAACAAGTGATGTATATCTTTCTTCATTAGGCCCAATTGTTCCTATAATATGACCACTTCTACTCAATATATAAAGCTTAAATGAACCACCATATATAACCTCATTACCATCAACACCGTCTAGATCAACAGATATAATAGATTCATAATAATTCGCATAAACACCATCCGATGGCCAACTTTGAACCCAGTTACCAAAGGAATTTATAGCACCAAGAATACCACCAACTCTAATAACAATTTCTTGAATATCTTCATTAGGATAATTATCTTCTGAAGCAACATCAGATAAAATAGCAGTAGGACTATTGCCATCGCCATAAAATATTCTATCTATAATTATTTCTGAACCATCTGCTGAAAATAAACTTAATTTTGTAAATGGTGATGGATCACCATAATAATTACTAATAGCCATAACCTCTAAAGAATTATTACCGGGGTGAATATTACCAACAACCACCGGCTTATATACTCTTTCATTTATATCTACAGGCCAACCATCTTTTTCATTGCCATTAAAATCATAAGCATATACCCTAGCTTCTGGCTGACCACTAGAAGAAGGATAGAAATTATCAACTACTAAAATATCTAATTCACCATCTTGATCAATATCAACTATAGTAGGTTGAATACCAGCATTACTTACAGGAATATATTGTAATTCTTGACCAAGATGATTAAACACATAAACACCCTCATAATTCCCATGAGAAGATAATGCAATAACCTCTAATTCTGGTGTATCGTCAATATTAACTAAAGAAACAGTATTAAAATGAAAATAATTATCATTGCGTAAAAATATACCTGTATCACTATTTGGTAAATATACTGAACCATCATGATTAAATGCATAAACATTTCCCATTTCTACTGACGCTACAAATATTTCCATATCACCATTATTATCTACATCGGCAATTACAGGCCCATCTTTTGAGCCCCATTCTACAAATTTAGGAAATCCAAAAACTACGCTACCATCATTGTGTAAAACATATAATGAATTAGTTGTAGTAGCGGATGATTGACCAGATATGAAAGCATATTCTTTTCCTGGTTTAGTTGGAAATATGTCTTCTATAACAATACTACTCAATACAGGAATATCAGATATAGTATCATACTCAAATGGTAGTGTGCTAGTTGTATGTTGTTGTGGCTGTGGCTGTGTAATCACTGCTTTTGGTTTTACTTTTTTAGAACCAAAACTTTCTATCGCTTCAAACGACATTAAAGCAAATGAATGCCCTATAAAAGCAGCTAAAGCCATAGCTACAACTAAAGATACTTTAGTTTGTGTAGAAACCTTGTAAACTACTTTAGCTTTAGTAGGTTTTCTTTTTCTTGTTCTTTTTTTAATAGCCATAATTTTATTTTAATGATTATATATAATATCACAAAATAGTAAAATCTAACTACTACCTTGATCATATTCAATGAGACTTCTTTGTTGCTGTATGAGGTTTAAACTTTCTTTCAGAAAAGATAAAGATAAATATGCTGTTGCTACAGCAAAGATAATTACAATAGCTAATAATACTTTAGTTTTTATACCTACTCCTTGCTTAGTGGGTG
>CAYMZA010000048.1:0-2052 GCA_964394835.1 uncultured Gammaproteobacteria bacterium | reverse complement strand
AGTATTTAAAGGTACTCGTATGGGAGGAAGAATGGGTACTGATATGACTACAGTTGCTAATTTAGAGATTATTGATATTGATAAAGAAAATAATTTACTATACATCAAAGGAGCGGTACCAGGAGCAAGGAATAGTTTAGTTAGTATTGTAACTGAAGGTGATATAGTATTTACAGAAAAGAAAGAAGATATAAAAGTTGAAGATAAAAAGGTTGATGTTAAAGAAGAAAAAGTAGAGGAATCTAAAAAAGAAGAAAAGAAAGAAGAACCTAAAAAAGAGGTTAAAAAAGAAGAAGATAAAAAATAGATATGGCTGATACAAAAGTAAAATTATATAATTTTAACGGAGAAAAGATTGGAGAAGAAAAATTAAATCCTGATGTTTTTAATGTTGAGATTAAACCAGAAATAGTTCAAGAATTAGTTTTAGCTCAACAAGCTAATTCAAGACAAGTTTTAGCACATACTAAAGGACGTTCTGAAAAAAGAGGTGGTGGTAAAAAACCATGGCGTCAAAAAGGAACAGGTAGAGCTCGTCATGGATCTATTCGTTCTCCATTATGGGCTGGTGGTGGTGTTACTTTTGGGCCAACATCAAAACGTAATTTCAGTGTTAAAGTAAACAAGAAATTAAAAAAACAAGTATTAAAAATGGTTTTAACTGATAAAGTTAAAGATGATAAGTTAGTATTAGTGGATGCATATAATTTACCAACAGCTAAAACTAAAATATTACAAACAAATTTAGATAAGTTACCTATTAAAGATCAAAAAGTATTAATAGTTACTAAAACTGCTAAAGATAACATTATCTTAGCATCAAATAACTTACCTAAGGTAGAAACTATAGGATATAACAGTTTAAATATATTAGATATATTAAAATATAAATATATCTTAATAAGTAAAGAGTTAATTAAAAAGGTAGAAGAAATATATACATAATTATGAGTATTTTTGGAAGAAAAAAGAAAGAAGAAGACAAAAAAGATGTTAAAACATCTGATGTTTCTGTTTCTAAAAAAGATGATAAAAAGAAAGTAGTTAAGAAAGAAGAAAAGAAAGTAGATAAAAAAGAAATAGGTGTTAAACAAGATAGAGCGTACAAGGTTTTAATTAGACCTATAATATCAGAAAAAACAACTAATTTTGCTTCTTTGAATAAATATGTTTTTGAAGTTTTTGGTAAAACTAATAAAATAGAAATTAAAAAAGCTATAGAAGAACTATACCAAGTTAAACCAATACAAGTTAATATTATAAAAAGAAAAGGTAAAAATGTTCGTTTTGGTAAAACATCAGGAAGAACAAAAGATAGTAAAAGAGCAATTGTAACCCTTAAAAAAGGTGATTCAATTAAATTATATGAAGGTATTTAAAGAATATTATGCCAATTAAAGTATACAAACCAACAACACCAGCTCGTCGTAAGACCAGCGTATTAGTCGATAAGACTTTGAGTAAGAAACGTCCTCAAAAGTCTTTAAGAGTGATTAAAAAAAGAAAAGCTGGTAGAAATAATAAAGGTAGAATCACCGTAAGACATAAAGGTGGTGGTGCTAAAAGATTTATCAGATTAGTTGATTTTAGAAGAATAAAATTTGATATTCCTGCTAAGGTTGAAGGAATTGAATATGATCCTAATCGTAATGCTAATATCGCACTATTACTATATGCTGATGGTGAAAGAAGATATATGTTAGCACCAGAAAAATTAAAAGCTGGTGATACAGTAAAATCTTCAGAAAAGAAAATAAGTATTAAAGTTGGTAATAGACTATTATTAAAGAATATTCCAACAGGTACTGAAGTATATAATGCAGAGATGATGCCTGGTAAAGGTGGTCAATTAGCTAGATCAGCTGGTAATGGATTAGTACTTATGGCTATATCTGATGGTAAGGCACAGTTAAAATTACCTAGTGGAGAGATTCGTTTAGTTAATGAAAAGTGCGCTGCTACTATTGGTTCACCAAGTAATGCTGAGTTTAGAAATGTTCGTGTTGGTAAAGCTGGTAGAAAAAGACATATGGGTATTAGACCAACTGTTCG
>CAYMZA010000047.1:0-2163 GCA_964394835.1 uncultured Gammaproteobacteria bacterium | reverse complement strand
ATTACTTATTAATAAAACAAAAAGATTATAGCATGGATTTTTAGTTTTGGCAAGTTTTATTACCAATATATTATATAATCCATACAATTTAGCTAATATTAGCTAAAAACTAATCAACTGGTTCAATGTAGTATTTATCTTCTTCAATTTCAACTTTTTCTTCTGGTTTTTCTTCTTCTTTCACCTCTTTTACTTTTGTATCAGCTTTAAATTGATCTAGACTATATTCAGATACATCTTCTTGAGAAGATCTCCATACTGAAATATCTCTATTGATTTTATCCAATAGCTGTTCTTCAGTAAGGTCATTTATTTCTGAAGAACTGTGTAGTAATGACTCATATTCATAAGTACTCATTATTACATAAGGGTCATGTTTTTCTGACACTACTATTACCCTATCACCTGTTCTAGAAACTAAGTCTAAAACTTGATCTAATTTTTTGTAATCACTCATATTTATATTGTTAAAAGTGTTAATATCTTAGTTTAAAAATATACTTTTGTCAAACAAAAAAACCACTGATTACTCAGTAGTTTTCTTTATATACTATTCTTTTTTCATTATATCTTCAGCTACATTTTTAGGCACTTCCTTATATTCTTTAAATTCCATAGTGTAATTAGCTCTACCCTGAGTCATACCACGTAATGTAGTTGCATAACCAAACATAGAAGCTAAGGGTACAGTAGCTGTTATTACTTTATTATTATTTCTATCTACCATTTCTGAAACTTGTCCTCTTTTAGCATTTAAATCTCCAATAACATCTCCCATATATTGTTCTGGTGTAACTACTTCTACTGCCATGATAGGTTCTAGAATAATTGGTTGAGCTTGTTTAAAAGCATCTTTAAAAGCCATACTACCAGCTACTTTAAAGGCAGCTTCAGATGAATCAACTTCATGATAACTACCATCAAATACAGTAACTTTAACATCTTGTATCTTATAGCCTGCTAATATTCCATTATCCATACTTTCTTTAACACCTTTTTGTATAGCTGGAATATATTCTTTTGGTATAGCTCCACCCTTAATTTTTTCAACAAATTCAAATTCTTTACCAGGTTCTAATGGTTCTAATCTTAACCAACAATGTCCATATTGACCACGACCACCAGATTGTTTAACATATTTAGCTTCTGCTTCTGCAGTACCTTTAATTGTTTCTTTAAATGCTACTTGAGGAGCACCAACATTAGCTTCTACAGAAAACTCTCTTTTCATACGATCTACTATAATATCAAGATGTAATTCTCCCATACCACCTATTATAGTTTGATTTGTTTCTTCATCACTTCTAACTGTAAATGTAGGATCTTCTTCAGCTAATTTAGCTAATGCTAATCCCATCTTTTCTTGGTCAGCTTTAGTTTTAGGTTCTACAGCAACGAATATAACTGGATCTGGGAATTCCATACTTTCTAAAGTAACCAAACGATTAGGATCAGTTAATGTTTGTCCTGTGGTAGTATTTTTTAAACCTACTATAGCGACAATATCTCCAGTGTATATTTCTTTTACTTCTTCCCTAGAATTAGCATGCATTCTTAATATACGGCCAATTCTTTCCTTTTTATCACTATTACTATTATATACATAAGAACCTGATTGTAATGTACCAGAATATACTCTTATGAATGTTAATTTACCTACATATGGATCAGTAGCTACTTTAAATGCTAAAGCTGAAAAAGGTTCTTCATCAGCTGGTTTAATAGCTATTTTATTTTCTTCATCACGAGGATATTTACCTTCTATACCAGGAACATCAAGTGGAGAAGGTAAGTATGATGTAATAGCATCTAACAAGAATTGAACTCCCTTATTCTTTAAGGCAGAGCCTACGAATATTGGTACAATTTTGTTATCAATAACTGCTTTACGTAATATTTTTTTAACTTCAATTATATCTAATTCCTCACCAGCAAGATATTTTTCCATTAAAGTTTCATCATTTTCAACTATAGCTTCAATTAATTTATTACGATATTCTTTTACCTTATCTTTCATATCGTCAGGAATATCTCTTTTTTCAACTTCCTTACCATCTTCATCAAGATAATACAAAGCTTCTTGTTCTAATAGATTAATAATACCAGTGAAATTCTCTGCTGCACCTATTGGTAATTGCATAGGATGAGCAAGTTTAGTTAATC
>CAYMZA010000046.1:0-2255 GCA_964394835.1 uncultured Gammaproteobacteria bacterium | reverse complement strand
ATAAAAATATTAACAAAATAAATTATGTCTACTCAATCAATTTCAATTTCAACAAGAAGTATTATTAAAATATTAATAATACTATTAGCTATTATATTTACCTTTTTAATTAAAGATGTTTTAGCTTTACTATTTGTAGCTATAATTCTATCATCTGCTTTTGATCCATTAGTAGATTGGTTGCAAAAAAGAAAAATACCCAGAGCTTTAAGTATTATAGTGGTGTATTTAATATTTATTAGTTTTATTGGCACAGCTATATATATGTTAACAATACCAATAGCTGATCAAATTAAAGATATGTCTAAATCTTTTCCAGATGTATATACTAGAATGAACGAAGGATTACAAGGATTATACGGCGATGGTAGTATTAGTAAAACAGAAGCTGTTACAACGAATTTTTCTGATATTACTAAAAGTTTAACTCAAGCTACTGCTAGTGCATTTAATTTTGTTTCTTCATTATTTGGCGGCGTGATATCTTTCTTTATGGTTTTGGTTATGACATTCTATCTTACTGTTCATGAAAAAGGTATGAAAGAATTTATACAAAGCGTTACTCCAAGTAAACATAAAAAATATGTTTCCGATATTATTAGTAAAATACAACATAGATTAGGATATTGGTTAAGAGGACAATTACTATTATCTTTAATTATATTTTGTTTAACATTTATTGGTTTAAAGATATTAGGTGTTAAATATGCTTTGATACTAGCATTAATAGCTGGTATGTTTGAAATTGTTCCTTTCTTAGGACCGATAATCTCAGCTATACCCGGTATTTTCTTTGCTTTTACCATTCAAGGCTTTGGTACAGCAATGTGGGTAGTTTTACTGTATTTCATAATTCAACAATTAGAAAATAATTTAATTGTTCCAAAAGTTATGGGGAAGAGTACAGGATTAAATCCCTTGGTTGTTATATTAGCTATTTTAGTGGGTGCTCGTTTAGGCGGTATTATAGGAGCATTATTAGCAGTACCAATTGCTACAGCAATTTCAGTATATGTTGAAGCGAATGTAAATGGTAAAAAATCTAAAACTTAATTAAATGTCCAAAGTATATATAATAGCTACACCTATAGGTAATTTAAAAGATATTACCTTAAGAGCATTAGATACCTTAAAAGATGTAGATATTATTTTAGCTGAAGATACTAGAGTTTCTAGAAAACTATTAGATCATTATAGTATAAGAATTAAAATATTTTCTTGGCATCAACATAGTAAAGATTGGTCTAAAGTTAAAAATTTTCTTGAACAAGATAAAGATATAGCATATATTAGTGATGCAGGTACTCCAGGAATATCTGATCCTGGTGGTAAATTAATTCAGTTAGTTTTAAATGATTTTCCTGATACTAAAATTATACCAATACCAGGTGTTTCTGCATTATCAACTATAATTAGCATTGGCGGTATCCCATTAGATAGATTTGAATTTTTAGGATTCTTACCACATAAAAAAGGAAGAAAAACATTGATAGAATATATTAAAGAATCTAAAATACCAATTATATTCTTTGAATCAGTACATAGAGTATTAAAAACTTTAGAAAGTTTAAAAGATTGTGATAAAGAAATAATCATCGGAAGAGAGCTAACAAAAAAGTTTGAGACTATTTATAGAGGTAATGCCAAAGAAATATTAGAAATTTTAGAAAAAGATAAAATACAAGTCAAAGGAGAGTTTACAATATTAATTAATAAATAAGATAATCATGGATTTAACAAAAACATTATACTTATTAAATATAGTATTAGGACTAGGTACTTTGTACGCTTGGTATCAATTCTACAAAGTAGTAGCTAATAAATGTGATACATGTTCTATTGGATTGCACCAGAACCCTTTTAAGTCTAAATGCTTCACAGGAGCAGTATTTTTTACGTTAGCTTTTGTTTTAGCTATTTATTCTATTACTTTAATATAATATGGAAGAAAAAAAATACATCACAACACCAATATATTATGTAAATGATAAACCTCATTTAGGTCATGCATACACAACTATAGTCGCAGATGTTTTATCTAGATACTATAAAAATAAATTAGGTAAAGATAACGCTTACTTTCTAACAGGTACTGATGAACATGGTGCTAAAATAGCAGAAGCTGCAGATAAAGCTGGTATTAGTCCTCAAGAGTTTACTGATAATATAAGTGAAGAATATAAAAAAGCTTGGGAAAATTTAGGTATTTCATATAATCAGTTTATAAGAACAACTAGTGATAAACATAAAGATAT
>CAYMZA010000045.1:0-2518 GCA_964394835.1 uncultured Gammaproteobacteria bacterium | reverse complement strand
TTTCTTTTTCTAAAAGAGCTTTTTCTTTTTCTTGTTTACCCCAAACAGGACCAACAAAAACAAAACTTTTTTTAGGATTATTTCTAGCTAAATATTGTATTAATTCAAAATCAATCTTATCTTGTATAACCCCTATATAACCTACAATTGGTTTTGGTAAATCAGCTATATCTCTATTAAGCAAATTAAACTTTTTATTATAATGTTTTAAATCTACTCCATTTGGTACCCAAAAAACATTAGACTGATCAGAAAAAAAATGATTTAAATTCTTAGAAACAGTAAATATAATATCTGCTTCATTTTTTACAGTATCATAAGATTCTTTTAATCTTTCTTTATACTTATCATATGAAGAATGTAATAACCAATTATCTACTGCATCAAATACAGTTAATTTTTGCCCTAAATCTTTCCAATACTTTGCAATAAAAGGATAAAAAGACCATGTAATTAAATCACCGAAGTTTAATTCTAAAGCTACTTTTTTAATATTTTTTATAGTATTTTCAGGATTAAGAAAAAAACCAATATCTGAATATACATATAGCTTACTAGATACTTGTGTTACTTTATATGTTAAACCTCTATTGACAACCTTACTATCATTAATATTTAAAACTATATCTTCTTTATAATTACGAATAGCTCTTTTTAAGTTTAAAGGTAAGTAATCAATAGCTAATATTTTACCAACCTCATCTCTGTTCTGTAATTCTCTAATAATATGATAATTTCTATTAGAAACACCCTCGTCCCATTCAGAGAAGTTAGACATATTAAACATTATAATATCAAACTTTTTCATTATAGTATTTGTTTTAATTTATTAGATTGATCTTTAGCTGAAGAAAAATCTTTAACTCTTTTCTTTATATTTTCACTTAACTCTTTTCTTTTATCTTTATTTAAAGATAGTATGCTAGACTTTAACTCTTCTAAATTATCTTGATTTATTAATACACTATTCTTATTACTTAATATTTCTGTAGGACCACCTTTATTACCAGCTATTATTGGCAAACCATAACTTCCAGCTTCTAAAAATACTATACCAAAACCTTCTATATCCTTATCACTATATCTTTGTGGTAAAACAAATATATCTGCTAGATTATAGTAATACACTAAATCATTATCTTCAATATCTGTTAAAATACATACATTATTTTCTAAGTTATATTTTTTAATTAAAGTTTTCAAATTATCTAATTCTTCTCCTCTACCTATAATATAGTATTTAATATTTAATTTATCTTTTAAATCTTTAACGACTTTAATAACTAAATCATGACTTTTTCTTTTATTTAATCTTCCTACTGTTAGTAATACTAAATTATCTTTTATATCTAACTTATTTTTTAATTCTTCTAACTTATTTTCATCACATTCTTTTTTAATATCTATACTAGGATAAATTAATTCTATTTTATCATCTAAATTTAAATCTTTAATAATATCAGCTGTATGTTTACTATTAACTATAATCTTCTTAGCTTTTTCTAATATTTTTTTTGTTAACCTTGGCTTATTATCTAAAGCTAATTTAATATCTAAACCATGTAAAGATATAATGTATGGAATATTAAGAAAATAAGCTAAAGATCCTAATGGAAGAATATTTGGTGTAAATATTTGTTCTATATTATTCTCTTTAATAATTTTTTTTAACTTAAAGTATGATAATATGTAACTTGGTTTTAAAAATCTATTCTTTAACTTTAAATGTATTATATTATCTTTACTCTTTACTTCTGTATTATCTGTAATAACTAAATAATCTTTTTTATCAAAAAACTTAAAAAGACTATAGCAATAATTAGCTATACCACCTTTGTATGGATAATATTCGTGGGTTAGTAATAAGGTATGTTTCATTCTTTAGAAAATATAGCGTTTTTAATAAAAATAAAGTCTTTTTTACTTAATGTTTTGCTTAAAAACATTAGCATAAAATAAACAATAATGCCAATAAATATAGTTAAAGGCCAATATACTAAAGTTTTACCATAATATACTGAAATAAACATAAAAATAGCCGAAATAAATGAATATAATATAGGTTTTAAAACATTAATCTTTAAATTAACTATTGGCCATACATATCTTAAATTTAAAATAAATAATAATAATGTACTAATAGTAGAAGCTAAAGCTGCTCCCCTAACTTCTATTATAGGAATTAATATAATATTTAATATAATATTAATAATCATTATAATACCTAAATTACGAGTATTAATTTTCTGATTATCAGTGGCATTTAAAAAACTAGAAAAAGCAAAATTAGTAAATAAGAGAGGAATACTAACAATTAATAATTGCAAAGGTACAATTGATACTATAAATTGATCTGTATATACTTCTTTAATAATCTCTGGTGATAAAGCTATAATACCAAAACTAATGGGTAAAGATATAAAAGCTAGATAATAAAATGCTTTAATTAAAGTTTTTCTTAAACTAACTAAATCATTCTTAAAATAATGAGAAAAAGCTGGATACAAAGCAGCTACAA
>CAYMZA010000044.1:0-3057 GCA_964394835.1 uncultured Gammaproteobacteria bacterium | reverse complement strand
TTAGTACCTTTTAATTTTTCAGCACCTTGAACAAATTCATCAGAGAATACTTGTAATGTATTCTTTACTTTTGCAGTAAAATCAGAAATATTACTCTTAAAAAACTCCAACACTTTCTCTGGTTTTGGAGATTTATTATCAGCCATAAATTGTTCAAAGGCTTTTACACCTTTTTCATCTAATTCTTCTAAAGCCATCATACCAATACGCTTTTGCGCTTCAGCACCTAATTTTTCTACATACTCTTTTTTAAAATCTTCAGGCATATTGTTTATACCAGCTCTTTCAATTACACCCTCGACAAATTTTTGTATAGTATCTGTCATTTTTTTATATTTAATTATTATATATATATTATACTATTTTATTAGAAAAAGTAAAACCCCCGTTAAATTAATAACGGGGGTGTATAATTAAGTTTTCAAAACAGAACCAAGCCTATCAAGTAAACCAGCTGGAATAATCATTTTACCATCGCTTTCCATAGTTTTCAAAATTGCAAACAAGGAAAGTGCTTCTGACTTATCAATGCCAACACCGTCTTGAAGAGCTTTAATTGCTTCAACAACCTTAGCTCCCTCAGCCCTACCAAGTGCCCCCTGAAGCTCTTCCTGAAGCTTAGCCTCTTCAATCTGAGTTTTGGTAGCTGTAAGCTTATTTTGTTCTTCTTCAATTAATTTATCTGGATTTCTATCCATAATAGTAATGTCCATTAAAAGAGAACCTGTGTGCCTAAATACCTCTTTTTTTATTTTTATAAATAAACTAGGAGATATTATTGAGTTAATCTTCCTTTTTCCACCAGACATAATACCATCATCAAGACCATAAGAATCCATAGTCATAGCCTCATTAAGACCATTAATTCCAGCAAGTCTATCTGCTATATGACCATCTATAATACGTTTTATTACATTCTTAAGATCATTACGATCATCATCGTCCAACTTAAGAAATGTCTTAGGCCAATAATTAAGTTTAAACCAAACCTTGTAGTCAATGGATAGTGTGCCACCAGCTAAAACATTACCAGGATCATTGGTAGGAAGCTGTTCTGTTTTAAACCTCTCCTCTTTCCTTATATAATCCAATGGTATAATATCAAATCCCGGTAACCAAGATGCTAATAATAGTATATTTAAACCATTATCCAAAAACAATGATCCATTATTATCAATTTCAGATACAATATCAGAATTAATTACAAACTTCTTATTTTTATACATACATACCCAATCAACAAAAAATGGTTTTTCAAACATAGTGACAACCCATCTTCTTCTAATTGGTACAATATATATACAAGCTATACAGTAAGTAATGGGGATAATGAAAATCATCCAGTAATAACCGAATAAGACAATTACGATAATAGAAAACATAGTAGTATAAAATGAAACTAAACTCTGTATTCTAATTTTAGAATCAATCCACTCCCTCTTTGAAAGATTCTTAGAGTAAATAGTGGAAAAAATAATCATAATAATAACGAATATTACCTTAAGCCAAGAAATTTCAATATTACTAAAAATAATATTGAATCCAGGATTATGCCTAAATAAGAAAAAGATTGGATATGCTACTGAAGTGATAATAATACCAATCCAATTTCTTTTCTTTTTTACTTTATTATCTGGATTTGAAAAACTATATAGTAATATAATACAAATAGCCCCAACCAGAAGATCCCAAAAATAAAGAGTCACAAAACCCATAGGGTTTGAAGACAACTGATTATACAAAGCCTGTAACTGTTCCATGACAGTCCTCCTTCTTACAGCCTCTTAAAGCTGTTCTGTTTTGAGTTTTTAAGGTTCTAAACAATAGTACACTAAAACATATATTTAAAATATTGTCAATGTTATTTAACTATTTGTTTATAGATATAGTAAGAATAAATAATTATAACTAAAACACCAATTAAAACACAATAAATGAAGTAATTAGCTAAAAAAGAAGGTAAATATGAAGATAGTAAAAATAACACACCCATTATTACAAAAACCCTACCACCAAATTTATGAGTTTTTTTCCAAACAATATCATTAGATAAAGTCCAGGGTGTTCTAATACCTATAAACCAATTAGATTTTATCTTTTTCATGTAAATACCTAAGTATATGAATAGTAATCCAACCATTAAAGAAACTACTTTTGACACAGATATATCAACGCCTAGATTAATTAATATTGTTAAAATATATATTAAGAATAAAAACAAAATAATTATTAGTTGAAATGACTTGTAGAAATCATTAAATTTAATATAATTATTTTTCTTAGGATCAATCTTTGGTAAAAAATTAAATAATAAATACATAAATAGTATCATTACAGACATTAAAGATGTAAAGAAATATTTATCACTCCAACCATTAGCATTACCTTCAAAATCCCAATGAGTTATCATTTTATCAGGTAAGTATTTTAATATAATAATACTAAACACAATAGTTAATGCAACTAAACTTAAAGATATTAAATCTAACTTTTTTAATTTATTCATACATTATTTTTAAGTAATAAAATAATTAAAATTAAACTTAAAATAATAATAGTTAAAACTTCTTTTCTTTTGTTAGAAATATTTGGAAAAAAGCCTATTGTAGAAAAATTACTCAAAGGAGAAAAAGGAAATTTACGATAATTTATTAAATAATCTAATAATACATGACCTAAGAAAAAAACAATTGGAATAATTGAATTGATTATAATACTTAATGGTATTATCCATAATAATGAAATAGGTTCTTGTAAAAATGTTCTCCAATGATACTGTTTCTCTCTAGGTATTTTTTTCTTAAAAATATCTTTAATTTTAAACTTATGCTTTTTACAATATGCTGGAACTTTAAATATATGATCAATATCAATAACAACACCAAATAAAAAAGCTAAGACTATTTCCCAACCATGTAAGTTTAACACTTGCACACCTATTGTCGTTAATAATGTATGAGATACTATTGTCATATACTAAGTATACCACTTTTTAACAAACAAAAAAACAGCTTTAAGCTGTATTAAACTGGAGCCGTCACGCAGACTTGAACTGCG
>CAYMZA010000043.1:0-3130 GCA_964394835.1 uncultured Gammaproteobacteria bacterium | reverse complement strand
TCATATGGTTAATGTCTTTAACATATACAACTAAACTTTTAGATGGAATAGATGGATTAACTTCTAGCATTGGTTTAATATCAGCTTTAGTTATATTCATGGTAAGTCTATCTTGGGATGTTGTTGGTTCTACAACCTCAATACTGTCTTTAATCTTAGCGGGTTCTATATTTGGTTTTTTAATATTAAACTGGAATCCAGCTAAAATATTCTTGGGAGAAGGTGGTAGTACATTTATTGGTTTTGCTTTAGCAGTATTATCAATTATATCTGGTAGTAAGATAGCTACAGCTTTACTAGTTATGGGTTTACCTTTGTTAGATATATTAGTGGTTATAGTTAAAAGAATATACTTAAAAAAACCTATTTGGAAAGGTGATAAAGAACATTTACACTTTAGATTATTAAGATCTGGTTTTTCTCATAGACAAATAGTATTGTTCTTTTCTGCTATTTCTTTAAGTTTTGGATTAGTATCTATATTCTTTACTACTAAAATTAAGATATCTGCACTATTATTACTATTATCTTTAATGATATTATTGACTATATGGTTAAATATTAAATTAAAGAAGTATGAAGAAGTATAGTTTAGTATTTATATTATTAATAATTATATTCATAGTATATTACAGATATACTAATAGACCATATGTAGTAATTAATAATCAAATAATATATGTAGATATAGCTGATAGTATAGAAGAGTATGCTAAAGGATTATCTAATGTACCTTATTTAGATAATAATCAAGGAATGTTATTCATATTTCCAAACAAACAAGAAAGATCGTTCTGGATGAAGGATATGCTTATACCAATTGACTTATTATGGATAGAGGATAATATAGTTGTAGGTTATGAAGAAAATATGGATAATACTAATTTAGATAAATATATCTCTCCTCAAAATGTTAATATGGTGTTAGAAGTACCTGTTAATACAATTAAAATGTTAAATATTGAAAAAGGTGATATAATTAAATATATTAATATATAGTTATGAATAAAGAAAAATGGGAGGAGATTAGTAAAAAGATTAAAAATAACTTTGAAGTAGAAGATGATTATCTAGAAGATTTAGATCCAGGTCAAGCTGATGTTATTGAATTTAATGGTCCTCAGGGAAAATTAAAAGTAAGATTTGTTACTAGACCAAAAATGTTGGATAAAAAAACAACATATTCTAATCGTGTAGGTTCAGATGTTAAGGTTGATTATGTATTTTCTGATACAGAAGAAGTTAATCATCTTGAAGTATTTACATGGGTAGAAGATGATTGGAAGAAAATAGACGGTAATAATTTATTTTAATATGATAAGATATATAGTATTATTTTTAAATCCCGCTATTATTTTAACTGGTTTTTATTTCTTTTTTTATTATGAAAAAGGTATAGTTTATTTATCTATTCTTTCATTATTAACTATATTTTTTACAGCTAAAGTATTAGCAGGGGAATATTTTAAAAGATTTAAACTCTTATGGTTTAATTTAGGTTTAGTATATATTTCTCAACTTTTGTTTTTACTATTACTAACTTCATCTAGTTTAAGGTATTTCTTAGCTTTTATCTTAACATTATTATGGGCTTTAATCTGGTATTTATTAAAGCAATACTTTGATAATATAACTGATGTAAAGAATAGGAGTTTTTTAGTGGTTAATAAGTTTTACTATTATCTTAGTTTTTGGTTCTTATCAACCTCTGTTTATGCTTTAATAATCTTTTTAAACTTATCTTTATTCTATTCTATCTTAATATTATCTTTAGCCGCATTATTATTTGGTTTAGAGATTATAAGTTATACTAAAGAATATCCTAAAACATATATACTTTTTGTATTATTTTCTTTAATTCAAACACTATTAACTACCTATCTTTTACCTATTAGCTTCTATATCGCAGGTACTATTTCAACTTTATGGTTCTTTTTACTAATAGACAGTACAATACATAAATTACATACATTTAAACTGTACCTTGCTTTATTTCTATTAAGCTTTATAATCCTAATATCATCAATTTTAATAAAATAATATGGAAGAAAGAAAAAAACATTTTGAAAGACCAAGTACACATAGACCCCCATCTTTAGTTAATTTAACCATCGTAGCTGTAATACTAGGTATAGTAGCAGGTGGTTTTGGGTATTTAATGTCTAAGTCTGTTTGGCCAATAAAAGATATAGATTATCTTAATTTAATCAATAATCAACAAGAGGTTAAGGTATCTTTAGAACAACCTTTTGTTAATATAGCTAGTAAGTATAAGAATAGTGTGGCAGGGATATATACTGTTGAGAATAAGAGAATAGACTTAGATCAGGCTGTGTTTCCTTTGAATAAGTTTTTAGGTTCAGCTATAGTTGTAACATCTGACGGTTGGTTAATGACTACTGATCAAATGAATATAACTACATCTTTAAAAGTTATTCTAGAAGATGAAATATATGATATTGAAGAAATAAAAGAAGATGAGTTTTCTAATACTTTATTTATTAAAATAGATGCTAGTTATTTACAACCAGTTAATTTTCAATTAACTAGTGATATACAAATGGGAGAGGCTGTATTTACTAATATTGATACTCCTAGTAATTTTAAGCATTCTTTTTATTCTTCTACTATATCTAATAATCACTATAGTATAAATCAATACTTATCAACAGATGAGTTAGATTACTATATTCAACTTGATAATGTTCAAGAATATCTTTCTTCACCTTATTTTAATATGAATGGTAACTTAGTAGGGCTATCATATACCTTAAATAAAGAAAATATGTTAATACCAGCTGAGTATTTAAAACAAGCTGTTAAACATCTATTAGATAATACAGAAAGAGTAGAATTAGGTATTAGATACTTAGATATGGAGAATAACTCTGGATTTATCCGTAAGGGTAACCTAGTATATCATCCTAGTTTAAGAGCCGTAGAATACAATTCTGTGGGTTATATAGCAGGATTAAAAGCAGGAGATCAAATAGTTTCTGTTAATAATGAGATAATATCTAGTACTAATACTTTAACTTCTATATTACAGAATTATAGGATAGGGGATACAGTTACATTTAAGATATTAAGAAATGAAGTAGAACAAGATATAGAGGTTGTACTATAAACA
>CAYMZA010000042.1:0-3203 GCA_964394835.1 uncultured Gammaproteobacteria bacterium | reverse complement strand
CCCATCCTTTTAGTACAACTTCTTCTTCAATCTTTTTTTCTATTGTTTCTTTAATATAAGTTTTCATATTATTTTTTTAATATTTCTTCTATTTTATTATCTAATTCTTTTACCTCTTCTTTTAATTCTTCATCTACTTCTATATCTTTTTCTAAAAGATTATTTAAAGCCATTTTAGCACTAAGTATATTTTTAATAGCCTGCTCTCTTAACTCTTCTTTTGTTAGTTCATTGTTTTCAAAGTTTTCCATATATTTTTATATTAAATTATTTGCCTATTTTCCATATTCCTTTTTCTCTAAAAGCAGGAATAGTTTGTCTTTTAGCTTTGTTAAGCAATGTTTTAACTGATTCTTTATTTTCTTTTGAATAATTAACTAAGGTTATTATTTCTTGCCCCTTTAAATATGCTAATCTTTTATTAAATGATTCAAATAATGACAAACTAATAACTTTACTCATTTCCATTATTTCTTTTTTCTTACTAAATTCATATTCTTTAAATGAACTATAGTATTTTTGTTTTTCTTTATCACGTATTATTATAGGTGGAAAACCTAATTGCATTAATTGATAATTTATTAATACTCTTCCAATTCTTCCATTACCATCACAAAAAGGATGTATATTTTCAAATTCTAAATGAAATTTAGAAATCTTATCTAAAAAATAATCTTTATTATTACTATTATATTCTAACAATAATAAATCCATCATTTTTTCAATATGTTTAGGATTAGGAGCTATATATGTTCCAACTCTAACATTTTCATTTAATTTACGAAATCTACCAGCTATATTATCATCAATGTTAGAAATTAACATTTTATGAAGTAATAAAATAAAATCTTTATCTAATTTATCTATTTTATTTCTTAAATATTCAAATACTCTAGCTAAATTTTTTGCCTCAAATACTTCTCTGACAGAAACATCTCTATTAATTTCCATTTCCATTAATATCTTCTCTGTTTCAGATATTGTTAAAGTAGAATTCTCGATAGCATTAGAATTATACACAGATTCTGGCAATTCTACTTCAAATACAATATTCAAAAGAGATTCTTTATCTTTTTTTAAAGAATTATATTCTTTTTTTAATTCATAAATTTGATTCTTTATCTTTTTTGAAATTGCCATACATTATATTTTATATACCATAATACTATCATATTCACGGTTTTTTGTCAATTTATCGTGAATTTACTCTAATTCTTACTATTATTCACGGTTTTTTGTCAATTTATCGTGAATTTTATCTAATTTATTTACAAAATCTTTTGAATTATGAATTTGTAATATATCAAATCCTAGTTTAGCATATACATCACTTTTATCAATACAATCATCTATAAGTAAAGCATCTTTATATTCTAAATTATTTTTATTTAAATAACTATCAAAAAATGGAATACTATCTTTATTTGTTTCAAATTTCTTTTCTTTCTCTTCGAAAGAAACAAGAAAATCATCAAAATATTTTTCTAACTCTAATGATGGTTTAGTATATTTCATAAATGTATCCATATTATCTGTAGCTATAACACATTTAATACCCTTATCTCTAATACTATTTATAATATTTAATACACTATTATCAACTATTTCCATTTTTCTACAACTATCTGCAAGATATTCTATTATTTCATCTTCTGAATAACCAAATTTATTAAAAATAATTTTAGCAATATATTTTTCATCAACAACACCCCTCATCCAATCATTTACAACTTCTTTATTCTCAATAAAAAGAAATTTATTTATATTATTATTCCAGGAATGTCTTTTATGATTTTTATCTACTAATTGACTCCAGAATAATGAATTAGAAAGAGTTTTATACCAATCAAAGAAAATTACTTTATATTTCATTATAAATTTATCCAAAAAAGTAAATTAATATTCCTACTGTTATCATAAAAATACCATATATTATAACTGGCCATGGCGTACCACTTGTATCGAATCCATCTCCCATATTTTTAATATTAAAAAATGTAAATTATATAATTATTAAGGTTTAATTCTGTTGATTGTTCTAGGAAATGGTATTGTTTCTCTAACATGTTTAATACCAGTTACCCAAGCTACTATTCTTTCTAATCCAAAACCAAATCCTCCATGAGGTACTGATCCATATTTTCTTAAATCCAAATACCATTGAAAATCATCTAAGGGTAAATTATCTTCTTTAATTCTTTCTAATAAAGTATCATAATCATCTTCTCTTTGAGAGCCCCCTATAATCTCTCCATAGCCTTCAGGAGCTAATAAATCAGCACATAGTGCATATCTATCATCCTTATCTCTCTTCATGTAAAAAGCTTTAATTTTAGCTGGATAATGAGTAATAAATAAAGGATTATCATATTCTTTAGTTAATATAGTTTCATCGTCTGCTCCTAAGTCTTCACCTTCTTTAATATCAGAACCTAAATCTTGTAGTTGTTTAATAGCCTCTGTATGAGTTATTCTATAAAATGGTTTAGTAATATTTTCTAAAGATTTAATATCTCTTTCTAATAATTCCAATTCTAATTTATTTTCTTCTAACACTTTATTAACCATGTATCTAATTAATTCTTCTTGTATCTTTAGATTATCATCTAAATTAGTAAACGCCATTTCAGCATCCATCATCCAAAATTCAGTTAAATGTCTTCTAGTTTTACTCTTCTCTGCTCTGAAAACAGGTCCAAAATCAAACACTCTATTATGAGAAAAGATAGCTGCTTCTAGGTATAATTGACCAGATTGCGATAGATATGCTTTATCATCAAAATAATCTAATTCAAATAATTCTGTAGTACCCTCACAAGCAGCTGGGGTTAATATTGGAGAATCTATTTTAATAAAAGAATTAGAATTCATAAATTCATAATTAGCTCTTATTAAAGTATCTCTAACTCTTTGTATTGCCCATTGTTTTTTAGATCTTAACCATAGATGTCTATTATCCATTAGGAAATCTACACCATGTTCTTTTTTAGAAATTGGATATTCTTCAGATATTTGATAGTAAGTAAAATCTTGAACATGTAATTCATATTCATCTTTCTTTGGATGTTTAGCTACTTTAGCTATTATTTTAACTGAAGTTTCTAAACTTATTTTATCTACTTCTTTCCATTTATCTTCTGATAAATCATTAGAAGATAATATAGCTTGTACATATCCTGTACCATCTCTTAATTCCCAAAAAG
>CAYMZA010000041.1:0-3270 GCA_964394835.1 uncultured Gammaproteobacteria bacterium | reverse complement strand
ATCTTTTTTTCTCTGGTTTGAAGAAGTAGATTATTGTAAAAGAGCTAAAGATAAAGATATTAGAATAAAGTATTTACCAGAAGCCAAGATAATACATTATGGTGGTTCAAGTTTTGGGCAACAAAAAACATTTAAAAAACAATTAATATTTAATAAAAGTTTATTATACTATTTTTATAAACATAAACCTATTTGGCAATGGTTAATACTTGTATTAATCTTACCAATTAATATTATTCTTACACTATTTTATGTTATTTTTAAGAAATAAGTTTAATAATTACATTATTCTTTTTTTAATCCTAGAATTATTTTCTTGGTTATCTTTTTATTATTCTAATTTATCTTTACTTATATTGATTATTATATCTATATTAAGCATAGGATTATTTTTAATAAGGCCTATATTTTTTTTATATATTCCTTTGATAGAATTATTTTGGGGATCCCTAGGTCATAATATTGCTTATGATGTATTTTCAATTAGATTGGTTATATTTGTATTAGTTTTTATATTCTTTTTCTTAACTCATTTCTTTAAATTACATAAGTTAAAGATTTATAAGAATAAAAAACTATTATATATATTTTTAACATTTTTACTTTTGTTTTCATTCGGTAGTATTAGGGGGTATGTATTAAATAATCATACAAATGTATTCTTAGATGCTAATAACTATCTATACCTATTATATCTACCTATATGGTATGAAGTGTATAGTAATAAATATTTAAGTAATATTATAACTATATTACAATCAGCTACCTTAATAATAGCTGTAAAAACAATAATATTATTTAATCTTTTTTCTCAAAATTATTCTTTTGTTAACTTAGATATAATATATAAATGGATAAGAGATACAAGAACGGGCGAGATAGCACCATTAACAGATAATTTATCTCGTATATTTTTTCAATCTCATTTCTATTTACTAGTAGCTTTCTTTTTTACATTCTTGGAACAGATTAAAAAACATTTAAGTGTGCATAGTTTAATACATTTAAGTTTAATATTATCAGGGTTACTAATTAGTATGTCTCGTAGTTTTTGGTTAGCAGGTTTAATTGTTTTAATATTACTTTTATTATTTATTTTATTTGTAAAAGGTAGAATGGTATTTTTTAAGTCTTTAATTGTTTTAACTATTATTTCTTTTTTCTGTATTATGATAATGCAATTATTTTTTAATTTACCTAAATTTAATTCTTTTAATATTTTAGAAAAGAGGAGTGTTAGTATATCTGAACCAGCTATTAATAGTCGTATGCAATTATTACAACCCATGTGGGAAAGTATTAAAGAAAACCCTATTATGGGTTATGGATTTGGCAAAGAATTGTCATACTATTCTTCTGACCCTAGAATTAAGAATGAAAATAATCCCACAGGATTACATACAACATATTCTTTTGAATGGGGTTGGTTAGAAATGTGGTTAAAAGTTGGGATCTTCTATATTGTTTTATTTGTATATTGGGTATATACTATCTTAAAGAAATCATTTTCTGTATTAGTTTTAAACTTTAATATTTATTTAAGTATAATTACTGTAATATTAAGTTTAAGTATAGTTAATATCTTTACACCATATATTAATCATCCACTAGGTTTAGGATTATTAATGTTAAGTAGTTTAATTATTTTTAAGAATGAAAAAAAATCCTTTAGTTACTATTAATCTATTAACTTGGAATGGTTCTAAGTATTTACCATGGCTATTGAAAAGTATTCAAGAGCAGACTTTTAATGATTATGAACTTTTAATATTAGATAATGGATCTTCAGATAATTCTGTTGATTTAGTTAAAGAGCATGCTCCCAATGCTAGAATTGTTACAAAGAAAAAGAATTTAGGCTTTGCTAAGGGTCATAATCTATTATTGAATTGGTCTAAATCTAAATATGTTTTAGTTCTTAATCAAGATATTATATTAGAAAAAGACTATTTAGAAACATTAGTTAATTTTTTAGAGAATCATAAACAAGTAGCTAGTGCTTCTGGTAAGTTGATGTATTGGGATTTTGAAAATGGAATTAAGACTAAAATTATAGATTCATTTGGTTTAAGAATTGATAGGAAAAGACAAGTTATTGATAGTTATCAAGGTCAAAATGATTTTAAGTTAGACAGTAAAGAGGTATTTGGGTTATCTGGGTCAGCTATATTATACAGAAGAAATGCTTTAGATATTATAGGTATAGAACAAAATCATAATGATTATGAATATTTTGATGAAGATTTCTTTTCTTACAAAGAGGATATAGATATAGCTTGGAGACTACGCTTGATAGGTTATGAGCATTATTTGGTTTCTAATACAAAAGCATATCATAATCGTACTATGAGTAATAGTACAAATATTAAAGATAAAAGGAACAATAATTTAACTGCTAATAGATTTTCATATCGTAATCATTTAATGATGTTGTATAAGAATTCTTTTTGTAAGAATATATTTAAAGATTTTATTCCATTTTTTTGGTATGAATTTAAGAAATTTGTTTACCTATTAATATTTGAAAGAAGTACAGTAAAGGGATTAGGGGAATTTTTACAAAAATTACCTAAATTAAGAAAAAAGAAAAAATTTATTAAAAAAATATCTAAAGTTAAAACAGAGGATATGTATAATTGGTTTAAATAATATGGATTTATCAATAATTATTTTAAATTATAATAATAAGAATTTAGTAAAAGAGTTATTAAATAATTTTAAAGAACTTAATTTAAAATATAATTATGAAATAATAGTTGTAGATAATGCTTCGTATGATGGTATAGATGAAGTTCTTAAACAATTTCCTGATATTAAGTTTATACAAAGTGAAAAGAATAAAGGTTTTGCATATGGTAATAATCTTGGCATTAAAAAAGCTAAGGGAAAATATATTATGATTTGTAATCCTGATTTAGCAATACTTTCTAATGCCATTGATATAATGTATGAGTACATGGAAAATAATAAAGAAGTTGGTTTAGCTGGCCCTAGATTAATTAATGCAGATAAAAGTATACAGTATTCTTGTACTACATTCCCTGACTATAGATTACCATTCTATAGAAGAACATTTTTAAGTAATACTAAAAAGGGTAGAGCATGGTTACATCATTATTTAATGAAAGACTTAGATCACTATGCTAATCATTATGTTTCTGCTTTGTTTGGCGCTTGTATGATTATCCGTAAGTCTTATTTAGATAAGGTTGGGCTATTAGATGAAAGATATTTTATGTATATGGAAGATTTAGATTGGTCTAGAAGGTT
>CAYMZA010000040.1:0-3633 GCA_964394835.1 uncultured Gammaproteobacteria bacterium | reverse complement strand
AAATAACAGATTTAAATAAAGTATATTTTAAAGAAGATAAATTAAAAGTACATATCTATGATGGATATTGGTTAGACACAGGAACATTTGATGCTTTATTAGAAGCAAGTAATAAAATTAAAAGTTTAAAAAAATAATATGAAAAAATTAGAAAAGGTATTAGATAAAATAAGGCCAACATTACAAAGAGATGGTGGTGACGTACAACTAATTAACTATGACAAGAAAAAAGGCATAGTAGAACTATCTTTAACTGGAGCATGTTCTCATTGTCCTATGGCAGATTTTACTTTAAAGAATTTAATTGAACAAGAAATTAAAGATAAAATGCCAGAAGTTAAAGAAGTAATAGCTGTTTAAATAACTTGACATATTATAGATAAATCTGTTCTAATAGTGAATAGATTTTTTTATTAATTTATGCTAAACTTTATATTACTATGTTATTAATTAAAACAATTAAAGTTTTATACAAAGATAAATTATCATTTTGGCTATTAAATGTTTCTTTGCTATTGATTATATCTCAATGGTTTTTGTTTATTTTTAAAAAAGTTGTTAAAAGTGAAATAGCTGTTTTACATTATAATATATATTCTGGCTTTGATGTTTTAGCTAGTTCTAATTGGATATATATTATACCTAGTATAGTTTTAGTTTTATCCATTTTAAATTTTTTTTTAACTACATATTTTTGGAAAAGACAAAGAATTTTCTCTTATTTATTATTAACCACTATTTTATTATTAAATACAATGGTTTTTATTTATTTATATAATATAATTAATTACAATATATGATCCCTGATTTAGAAATTATTAAGATATTAGTTTTAACTTCTTTAAGTTTTATTATAGCTTTTCTTTTAACTCCTGTTTGGACTCATTTTTTGTATAAATTTAGATTAGTTAAAAGTATTAGAAATGAAGGATCTACACCTATATTCTCTAGATTACATAAGAGTAAAGAAGGTACTCCTACTATGGGTGGTGTATTAATATGGTTTACTGTATTAATATTAGCTTTACTATTCCTATGGATTAGTAAAATATTTCCTGATTCTTTTTTGGCTAATTTTAATTTTTTAACTAGAAGAGAAACATATTTACCTTTGGGTGCTTTAGTTGCCTCTGCTTTAGTTGGATTATTAGATGATTGGTTTAATATTACAAGACAAGGAGGAGGAAAGGGTGGCGGTTTAAATGTTAAACATAGATTATTAATATATACTTTAATAGCTATTTTTGGAGCTTGGTGGTTTTACTTTAAATTAGATTGGGATGTAGTTAGAGTACCCTTTGTTGGATTATTTCATTTAGGTTGGTGGTTTATTCCTTTCTTTATATTTATTTTAGTTTCTACTGCTTTCTCTGTTAATGAAGCTGATGGTTTAGATGGTTTAGCTGGAGGTATTGTATTAGCTGCTTTTGTTTCTTTTGGAACAATAGCTTTTGTTAAAGGGGACTATAATTTAGCATCTTTTTGTGGAGTTATAACAGGTGCATTACTTTCATTTCTTTGGTTTAATATTAATCCTGCTAGGTTCTTTATGGGTGATACAGGTGCAATGTCTCTAGGCATTGCTTTGGGTATAGTAGCTATGTTAACTGGTTATCCTTTGTTATTACCAATAATTGGGTTTTTACTTCTTCTTGAATCTTTATCCGTTATTATTCAACTTGCTTCTAAGAAGTTTAGGAAGAAGAAGGTTTTTCTATCAGCACCCATACATCATCATTTTGAAGCTAAGGGGTGGCCCGAAACAAAGGTTGTAATGCGTTTTTGGGTTATAGCAGCTGTATTAGCTGTATTAGGTTTAATAATAGCAATAATAGATCTTAGACTATGGTAAATACATTTAAAGGTAAAAGAATATTAGTAATGGGTTTAGGTTTGCATGGTGGTGCAGTTTCTGTTGTGAAGTGGTTATTAAAACATGATGTAGAGCTTACTATAACTGATTTAAAAACCAAGAAAGAGTTAAAAAAAAGTTTAGATATAATTAATAAGATAAAGGGTTTTAAAGATATACAATATACCTTAGGAAAACATAAGTTAAAAGATTTTGAAAATCAAGATTTAATTATACAAAATCCTGGAGTACCTAAAGATTCTAAGTATATATTAAGAGCTAGGAAAAATAGTATACCAGTTATTAATGAAGCTTTAATGTTCTTTGGATTATATCCCAGTAAAGTAATAGGTATAACTGGTACTAGGGGTAAATCAACTACATCTACTTTAACTCATAAGATATTAAAAAGTAAGATTAAGAATAATGTTTTAGCAGGTAATATTGCTACTACACCTATGTTTACTGTATTAGATAAATTAAAGAAGAATAGTTTACCTGTTTTAGAATTATCTTCTTGGCATTTAGAATCTTTAGAAGAATATAGTATATCTCCTCATATTGCTGTTATAACAAATATATTACCAGATCATTTGAATAGGTATAATAGTTTTAATGAGTATAAAAAAGCTAAGATAGCTATTATTAAGAATCAAAAAAAAGATGATGTAGCTATATTAAACTATGATAATATACATACAAAGAAATTAAATAAAAAAACTAAAGCTAAAGTATATTATTTTTCTTTAAAAAAGAAAGTTAAAGGAAGCTACATTTTAAATAATAGTATTTATTTTAATAATACAAAGGTAATGCCTTTGAATAACATTAAAGTATTAGGAGAACATAATCTATATAATATACTTTCTGCTATTACAATAGCTAAAGTTGTTGGTGTTAGTAATAAAAACATAGAAAAAGCAGTAAATAATTTCAAAGGTATAGACTATCGTTTACAGTACATAGGTAAGATTAAAGGGTTGTCTGTATACAATGATGCTACATCAACTACTCCTGATGCTACTATAGCTGCTATAAACGCTATGAAGAAAGATAATATTATATTAATAGCAGGAGGGGAAGATAAACTTTTAGAATATAATGATTTAGCTAAGGTTATAAAACAAAAGGTTGGTTTCTTACTTTTACTATCAGGTAGTGCTAGTGATAAGTTAATCAAAGAATTAAAAAAAGTAAGATTTGAAGATTATAAAATGATAAGTGACATTTTAAAATTAAAAGTTGCTTGGAAATCTGCATTAAAACATGCTAGTGATGATAATTGTTGTATTGTATTTTCACCTTCAGCAGCTAGTTTTAATATGTTTTTAAACGAGTTTGAAAGAGCTAAGGAATTTAATAAATTATATGATAAGGCGAAGAAAAAAGAAAAATCTAATTAGTTGGTTTATAGAACCCTTTACTGATAAAAAGGGTAATAAACCAGATCTTGTTTTATTAACAATGGTAGGAATATTAATATTTCTTGGTTTAGTATTTTTATTTTCTGCTTCTTCTACTTTTGCTTTTGATCATAAGGGTGGAGATAGTTTCTTTTTTGTTAAACAGCAATTATTAAATGGTATATTACCTGGTATTATTTTATTCTATTTCTTTTTAAGAATAGATTACAGAGTTTGGAAAAAGATATATTGGGTATTTTTACTTTTTTCTTTATTATTATTAATTGCAGTATTATTATTTAACGGTGGTGGTCATAGTTTTGCTGCTCAATCTTGGATTGTTATAGGTAATAAATCTTTTCAACCAAGTGAAGTTGT
>CAYMZA010000039.1:0-3815 GCA_964394835.1 uncultured Gammaproteobacteria bacterium | reverse complement strand
TATTAGCTATATATAAAGCAGATAAGATTGTAACTATATCTGAAACTACTAAAAAGGATATTATTAAATATTTCCCCCAAGCTAAAGATAAGATAAGGGTTATATATTTAGGTTTAGATAGAAAGTATTTTAAACAAGTATCTGAAAAAGCTAAAAAAGAAGTAAAAGATAAATATGATTTACCTTCTAATTACATACTTTATTTAGGTCGTTTAGAAAGTAAAAAAAATGTTTTAAATTTAATTAAAGCATATCAATCTTTAGATACTGATTGGCCTTTAGTTTTAGCAGGGAGACCAGGTAACTATGGTTATGAAGAAATAGAAAAAGCAGCTCAAGGAAATAGCAAGATAATATTCTTGGGGTATATTAGTAATAGACATTATCCCAATTTATTTTCTTCTTCTAGCTTATTTGTTTTTCCAACTAAGTTTGAAGGTTTTGGTTTACCTATTATAGAAGCTATGTCTTCTGGTGTTCCAGTAGTATGTTCTAATATTTCAGCTTTAAAAGAAGTGGGTGATGATGCTGTATTATTCTTTGATCCAGATGATGTACAAGATATTGCTAGTAAGGTAGATAAAGTTATTAAAGATAAAGACTTAAGAGATGAGTTAATAGAAAAAGGTTTTAAAAGATCTGAGTTTTTTTCTTGGTCTAAATGTGCCAAGAAGACATTAGAATACATTTTAGAATAATTGACAAAATTGTTAAAATATTGTATAAATTAATAAAGGTTTAAATTAACCGGAGATGATTGCTCTGTTTACAGAGAGGAAAGTCCGAACACCATTAAAAAGGTAATTGGTAACACCAACCAGTTTAATAGGCAACTATTAGATTAGAACAAGTACAACAGAAAGTATTCCTTCCTTATGGATAAGGGTGAAATTGTTAGATAATAAGCTAACACGTTAGTTTGGTAACAAGCTAAATGAGGTAAACTTTACCTGGTGAAAGGCCAAATAGGCTATTTATATAGCGGGTAGGCTGATTGAGTTTATAAGTGATTATAGACCTAGATAGATAATCATCACATTCTTTTTAGAATGTTACAGGATTCGGCTTATGAAGGTTAATTTAAGCCTTTTTTTATTGTTGATATTTAATAAAGTAAGTGATATTATATTAGTATATGAAAAAATCAGATTTTATAATAAATACATCTTTAGTGCCCCTAGACTTTATTGTTTTGTTATTAGCTGGTATATCAGCATATTATTTTAGATTTTCTGAATATGTTAGTAGTATTAGACCAGTGTTCTATGAAATGCCCTTTAATGATTATTTGATTATAATAATTAAAGTGTCTTTAATAGTTATTGTATTTTTTGCTTTTTCTGGTTTTTACAATATGAAAGATAAGAAATTATCTAGAGAATTACCTAGGATTATAACAGGAGTATCTACAGTAGTACTTCTTTTAATTTTAGCTATTTTTTTAAAAAGAGAATTATTTTCTTCTCGTTTTATAATAATTTTAGCTTGGACTTTAAGTATAGTATATTTATTTTTAATTCGTGTAATTGTATTAAGTGTTAGGAATTATTTTTTTAAGAAAAAGAAAGGTTTAACTAATATTATTATTTTAGGTAAAGAAGGCGCTAAAGATGTTATATTAAAAACATACATAAATAATCCAATATTAGGTTTTAAAGTAATAGATACTTTTAATAATTTAAGTGAATTAGAAAACAAAGAAAATTTAAGTAAGTATTTTAAAGATAATAATATACGGGGAATTATACAAGCAGATTCTTCTATACACAAAACAGAAGCTTTAGATCTATTAACTTTTTGTCAGGAACATCATATTACATTAAAATATGTTGCTAGCTTATTCCAAACACAAAGTTTAAACTTTAATTTACATAGTGTATCTGGTTTGCCAATGGTAGAAATACAAGGAACTCCATTAGATGGTTGGAAAAAGATACTAAAAAGACTATTTGATATTTTTGTTTCTTTATTTTTAATTATATTTCTATCACCATTATTAATTTTAATATCTATTATAGTAATGATAAATTCAGGAAGTCCTGTATTAGTTAAATTATCAAGAGTAGGTGATAAAGGAAATGTATTTAAAATGTATAAGTTTAGATCAATGGTTAAAGATGCTCATAAGTTAAAAGCTGAAATGATGGAGCAGAATGAAAGAAAAGATGGGCCTTTATTTAAAATGGAAAATGATCCTCGCATTACTAAATTAGGTAGATTTTTAAGAAGGACAAGTTTAGATGAATTACCACAATTATTTAATGTTTTGAAAGGACAAATGAGCTTAGTTGGTCCTAGACCGCATGAACCAGAAGAAGTAGATAAGTATCAAAAGGGGTATAAAAGACTTATGTCAATTAAACCTGGTATAACTGGGTTAGCTCAAGTTTCTGGAAGATCTAGTTTATTATTTTCCGAGGAAGCTAAATTAGATATTTTCTATATAGAAAATTGGTCTATTTTTTTAGATTTAATTATATTATTAAAAACAATAAAAGTATTATTTAAAAAAGATGAAGCCTGTTAAAGTAGCTCTTGCTCATGATCATTTATTTCAATTAGGTGGTGCCGAAAGAGTGCTGTCTGTTTTAGCATCTTTATATAATAATGCTCCTATATTTACTTTAATTAATGATGAGAAAATAAGTAAAAAGACTTTAAATAATCATAATATTATAACATCTAAACTACAGAAAATACCTGGTATTAATAAAATATTTAGGTATTTTTTAATTACAATGCCTAAGATTTGGTCTAATACAGATGTAGAGGATTATGATTTAGTTCTTTCTTCATCTTCAGGTTTTGTAAAGGGGTTAAAAACAAAAGGTAAACATGTATGTTATTGTCATTCACCAACTAGATATTTATGGGATGATAAAGAAGAATATATTGGTAATATGCCCGAGGGTAGATTATTTAAATTATTATTGCCTAAGTTATTAAAGAATTTGCAGTCTTGGGATTATGATAAAGCTCAAGGTGTAGATTATTTTTTAGCTAATTCTAAGTTTATAGCTCATAAGATATTAAAACATTATAATAAACAATCAGTGGTTATATATCCGCCTATTAAAGTGAATGAGTTTTCTTTAGCTGAAAAAGTACAAGATTATTATTTAATAGTTAGTAGATTAAGACCATATAAAAAAGTTGATTTAGCTATTAAAGCTTTTAATAATTTAAAACTTCCCTTAAAAATAATAGGTGGTGGTTCAGAGATGAGAAGATTAAAAAGAATGTCTAATTCTAATATTGAATTTTTAGGAGAAATATCAGATAAAGAAAGAAATTTCTATTTATCACATTGTAAAGCGTTTATATATCCACAAATAGAAGATTTTGGTATTACTGCTGTAGAAGCTATGGCTTCTGGACGCCCTGTTATAGCCTATGCAGCTGGAGGAGCATTAGAGACAGTTAAAGATGGTGTATCTGGTACATTCTTCAAAGATCAAACATGGGAGTCTTTAGCACATAGAATATTACGATTTGATAGTAAAGAATATAATTCTAAAGATATACAAGATTATTCTAAAAAATTTGATGAAAGTGTTTTTAAAGAAAAGGTGTTAAGATTTATTAAAGAAATATGAATATAGGTATAGACATAAGAGCATTGGATGAGTATAGACTTACAGGTGTGGGTAATTATATTTTAAATTCAATTGAAAATATTATTAAGTTAGATAAAGAAAATCAATATTATTTATTAAATACAGGTTTAAAGAATAAGGATAGGGTAATAAATGTTGAACAGGATAATTTACATTATATTCATTTAAAATATCCTAATAAATTATTAAATTTTAACT
>CAYMZA010000038.1:0-4071 GCA_964394835.1 uncultured Gammaproteobacteria bacterium | reverse complement strand
TATATCTGCAGCCAAGTGAGAACCACCCATACCTAAAACAATATATTTTTTTGCACTTTTGTAATATTTGTTATTTTCTATTTTTGGGTTGTATGAGAATTGTTGAGGAAAGTTTTTTATAGCTTCTAACATATTTATTTTTTTAATATTTTTAAGACTTCTTTAATTATATATTTATAATTTAATTTATATTTTTCATATAATTCTTGTGTAGTCCCTGATTCTCCAAAAGTATCATTTATGCCCATCATTTTTGTTTTAACAGGATATTTATTACTTAATAGCTCTAATATACTACTACCCATACCACCCATTACTTGATGATCTTCTAAGGTTATTAATTTTTTAGTTTTTTTAATAGATTGTATAATAGTTTTTTCATCTAAAGGTTTAATAGTATGGTTGTTTATTATTTCTATATGTATATTTTTCTTCTTTAATTCTTGAGCTGCTAATATTGCTTCGTATATTATTGGTCCTGATGATATTATAGTTAAATCTTTTCCTTTTATTAATATATTAGCTTTACCTATTTTAAAAGGAGTTTTATTTGTTGTGAGTATAGGGGTAGCAGGTCTAGTTAATCTTAAATATATAGGTCCTTTTTCTTTTATTATTGCTTTAGTAGCTTTTTTAGCTTCTATATAATCTGCTGGTGCTATAATTTTTAAATTAGGTAAACATCTTGTTATAGCTATATCTTCTAATGCTTGATGTGTTGCTCCATCTTGCCCTACGGATAGTCCTGCATGAGATCCAATAATTTTTACATTAGCATTAGAATAGCATACAGATACCCTTAATTGATCCCAGTTTCTTCCAGGGCTAAAAACAGCAAAAGAAGAAGCAAATGGTATCTTGCCTGACAAAGCTAAACCAGCTGATATTCCCATCATATTTTGTTCAGCAACCCCTACTTCTATAAATTGTTTTGGTAATTGTTTAGAGAATTCTTTTAAACGAAGAGAGTCTGCTAAATCTGCTGATACAACAATTATATCTTTATTTTTCTTGGCTAAAGATAATAGTACTTCTCCGTAACCATCTCGAGTAGCTTTTTTAGGAAGGTTGTTTATATTTTTTACTATCATTAGTTTAATTCTCTTAATTGTTGTAATGCTTTTTGTGTTTCTACTGTATTAGGAGATTTACCATGCCAGTGGTATTTATTTTCCATAAACTTAACTCCTTTTCCAGGTATTGTATGAGTTATTATTGCTACTGGCTTATTCTTAACTTTTTTTGCTTTATTTAATACAGATATTATTTTAGGTATATCATGACCATCTACTTCTAAAACTTTCCAGTTAAAAGATAGATACTTTTCTTTTAATTTTTCTAAGGGCATTATCTTTTTAGTATATCCATCAATTTGTATATTATTTCTATCAATAATATTAATTAAATTATTTAACCTATACTTACCAGCAGACATTAAAGCTTCCCATAGTTGACCTTCATTATGTTCTCCATCACTAGTTATACAAAAGATATGGTGTTTCCTATTATCCATTTTAGCAGCTAAAGCCATGCCTACTGCTTGAGATATGCCTTGTCCCAAAGGACCACTGCTTGTTTCTATACCATCTAAAGAAAGATTATGAGGATGCCCTTGTAGTTTACTACCTAGTTTTCTTATGGTTTTTAATTTAACTAAAGGAAAATATCCTGATCTTGATAATACAGAATATAGTGCTGGGCAAACATGACCATGTGAAAGTATCAGTCTATCTCTACTTGGTAAATTAGGTTTACTAGGTATATGTTTTAATGTAGAGAAGTATAATACGGTTAAAATATCAGTTACACCTAAAGATCCTCCTGGATGTCCTGACCCAGCAGTATTAATCATAGTAATAATATCTTGCCTAACAAGACTAGCTATTTCTTTTAATTCTTTTGTAGAATACTTTTTCATACATACATTTTACCATATATATGAAGAATTATAAAATAAAGATTATTTTAATATTAAAGTATATTTCTTCTTTCTGTCGTGTGTAACAAAATACTACACACAAAAAGAGTTGTAGATATTAAAGCTGATAACATACAATACATGCAAATAGCATGAAGAATAAATAATTGTAAATATATTAACCAGAGAGAAAATATAAATCCAATAAATGGTAAGTATAGTAGTATTATTTTATATAATGTGTTTTTACTTGTTTTAAAAAGAATAGAATTAATAAATATAGTGAAGTAATATATTAATCCTAAAATAGCCATGGGTATTCCAAACATAATAGCATACTTACTTAATAATACTACATTGCAATTATCATTAACATTGCATATAAGATTATTTATAGTAAAGTGTTCAGATATTAAATAACCTGTATCTAATATTCCTATAAAACTAATTAATATAAATAAATTAATAATATTTTTTTGTTTCATATATCTTAGTATACACTATTTTGACAAAAAAAATAAACCCCTAAGAAAGAGGTTTATTTTAACTTAATTTATGAAGCTTCTATTATATCTATAAATTCCCAGAATTTATCATTACCACCTAGATCACCAGCACATTCAGAGGCTTCTGCTTTATTAGCAGCATCTGGGTGTAATTGTAATAGTGGGAAATGTCTGAATGCCCAATTTACATTATCATAATTATCAATTACTTGGTGCATTGTTCCATGAAAACGTTTGCAAAAAGAACAATCTAGATCAGAAAATTCAATTATTGTTATTTCTGCATCTTTATCTCCTAATACCCAATCATTATCTCCAATACCTTGTATGTCAATATTAGCATCATTAGTTTCTAGTGTTTCCCCAGCTATAATACTATCAAGCATTGGCTTTATAGCAGTATATGGTAAAGCACCAGGTATAGGAACTTTCATATCTTTATATAGTATAACACTATATGGTGTTCCTTTTGCCCCTGCAACTTGGGCTTGTTGTGAGGTTTCTTTTACTCTAGCAGAATGTTTTTTAGACTCTAAACATTCATTAAATTTTTTTTCTTTTAAACCAATACTTTTAGCAATGTCTTCTAAAGAAGCGCCTGCCTCTATATTAACAGCATCACCGTTTGTATTAGTGTTATCTGCGTCGTCTTTATCTTTATTAATATATGCTCCTAACAAGATAAAGAAACCAATAATAAATGCAATAGCTATACCACCAACTAGGCCACTTTTAAAAGCTGCTTTAGGTGACATATTGTTGATCATATTTTCTTGTTTTTTTGGCATTTCATTCATATATATTTTCCTTTCTTTTTTGAATCTAATATAGATTCTTAATTTATTAATTATTAATTACTTAAATAGTATATCATACTAATTTATTTATTCAAGCAAGACTTATTATATCATACTGTATAGATAAATAAATATTGACAAAAGTTAAAATATGTGCTATTATTATATTATACAATCCCAACGGAAGGGATTTTTTATTTAGTAATATGTTAAACAAAATACAACAAATTATCATTAAAAAAGGTACAGAAACTTTAAATAAGAATAAAGTAGTATCCTTGGTTGTTGTTTTAGTATTTTTTACTATACCAAATATAACTATTTCAGCTACGGTTGATCATATAGAAAAACAAGGCCCTATACCACAATACTCTATTTCCAGTTACTATGACGGACCTACGCTACCTAATATACCAGCTCGTGCCCCAAGACATGTAATGACTATTGCTGTAACAGCGTATAATAGTGAAGAGGGACAAACAGATGATACTCCGTTTATAACAGCATTTGGTACAAGAGTAAGAGATGGTATTGTAGCAGCTAATTTTTTACCAAAAGGCGCTATTATACGTTTACCAGATGTGTTTGGTAAAAAAGAGTTTATAGTAGAAGATAGAATGAATAAAAGATATCATTATCGTCTAGATATATGGATGGTAGATAAGCAAGAAGCTATTGATTTTGGTATTAAATTTTTAAAGGTTGAGATATTATAATATTAGTATATATATTAACAACATATAACATTTGACAAAGTTTTGAACTTAGTATATAATGTTTTTGTTATTAAAAATCATTAATTAGTAATAAAAGACTTAGTAATAAGCAAATGATAAAATATTTAAACATT
>CAYMZA010000037.1:0-4182 GCA_964394835.1 uncultured Gammaproteobacteria bacterium | reverse complement strand
GTAACTTCTGTTAAAGGAATATTAGTCTTATTACTAACCAATGCTGTAATATCTTTAGGTCTTACCAAATTATCTTGATTTTTAGCTTTAGCAACCCATATACCTGCTTCATCCATTAGGTCTATAGCTTTTCTAGGCAATGATTGATCACTTAAATATCTATTTGATAGATCATATATTTTTTCTAAAGCATCATATGTAAAATATACCTTATGTCTACCTTCTACAAAACCAACATGAGCCTCCATTATCTTAATAGTCTGATTCTTATCAGGTTCAATAATATTTACCTTTTTCAAAGCTTGCCCTAGAGTTTTTCCTTCTAAATATTGAATATAGTTTTTATTATCTGTAGTACCTATAACCATAACATTACGTTTACGTATTTCAGAAGATAATACCTCAGATAGATCTAGACCTTCTGTTCCTTCAGAAGATACTCCTGCTAATTGATGTATGTTTTCTATAACTAAAATAATATTACCAGATACTGCAACTTCATTAAGTAAAGATATAAATCTTTGCTCTAATCTACCTGTTCCTGTTGCTCCAGAAATTAATAATGGAACAGAAATACTAACTAATCTTTTATCTTGAAATAATTCAGGTATTTCTTCAGCCATCATTCTATTAGCTATACCTTCTACAATATTAGTTTTACCAACACCTGAAGGGCCAACTAAAACAATACTAGAATAATCACTTTCTACAGTATTTAATATCTCGGTTATTTCTTTTTCTCTAGCTACTGATAATGATAGTGAACCAGATTTAGATGCTAAAGTTAAATCTTGAGAAAAACTATCTAATACAGGTGTAGCTATAGCTGTATATGCTCTATTAATACCTGATTTAGGTTTTAATAATGACTTGCCTCTAAATCTATTATACCTTTCAATTAATTCTTTATTAATCCTAACCCAGTGTATAACATTATCTATTTTATTTTCATCAATATTAAAATCATAAAATAAATTTTTAATTTCTTGACTAACCATAATTATACCAGCTAAAAGATCTACATCTGCTATACGTTTAACCTGTCTATCTCTCATGTATAAATATGAATTAAGCAAAGATTCTTTTAATACAAGTGATAGACCATATGTTTGCTCCTTATTAGAAACTAAATTAGCTAAATTATCATCTATCTGCTTCTTTAAATTTTCTGCACCCACACCTAATCTTGCCAAAACTAAACGAATATCCTTATCATCCAAGAGAATATATAATAGATGCCAAGCACTAACTGGAAATACCTTTTTATACCTTGCATATAGCCAAGCTTTATCTAATATATTATTTGCTTCAGGGCTTAAATTATCAGCAATATTATATTTCAAAAAAGTTTCTTTATCGCCTAATAGTTTAAACTTTCTTTTTTCTTTAATAACTGGAATTGTTATTCTGTAATAAAGATACATGTCTAAAATCATCAAGAAAGAAAGATAAAGATTATCCTTATTATTAACAGAAATTAATAATTCCCAAGTGCTCCTTGGATCAAATTGAGCAGTATTAAGTATTTTATATACTAAAACTATAGTTAATATCAAAGAAGATATCAGTATAAAGTTAATTATAATATCTATTACTCTTCTAAACTCTCTAATAAATATACTAAGATATGATATTTCTTTATTCCAGTATATAAAATTATTATCAGAAAAATAAAAATGAGAATGACCAAAACAAAAATCACATTTTACATTAGTGTCTTTACATTTATCACAAGTTGTAAATTTTACTGCTTCCATAAAGATTCAAGGTTTGCAATATATAACCATATAACAACTACAGGTAATAATATCCAAATTAATAAAATAATAATATTTAAAAATAAAAGTACTAGAAAAACAAGTACACGACTTATTGTTAATATAATTCTCATTAAAAAACTAATTAATCTACCTTCTCTATCATATTGACCAAACATTGGTTTAAAAAGATTTTTAAACATAATAGGTAAAGCAAGAATACGACTAGAATTTTTCAAAGAATTCCAAACATAAAGAATTACTCTTTTTAATCCTTGATTATACCACCAAATAGGAAAGAATATAATTTCCCAAATGATTTCTAAAAATATTACTTTTATTGCTTTTAGAAATATATTATTCACCATAAATATATTATACCATTTTTTATTTAAAAAGTATAATTGATTAAATCATACAAATAGACTATGTTTAAATTGTTATTAGTACCTTAAACTCAAACATGGAAGGAGAGACAAATGTCACTCTATGAAATAGTCACCAGAAAAGAAAAAATAATTGTTATTGACACGTTTAGTAAAAAAAGAGTACCTCGTGATATAGAAGAACATGTTCTCCTTCATATACAATACTATAAACTAAAAAAATCTGATAAACATCAGAAAAAATGAACTTAATTAATCCCCTAAGCCCCTGTTTATATAACGGGGGTTTATTCTTCCGCACAAGAAATATCACAAGCAGTACATGTACTATTACAAACGTAGGAACCAGCACAACTTCTTGATGCTACATATCCATCTGAATAATACCCAGAAGGAATAGTACATTCTTCTTGTTGATATGAATCACAAATTTCATCTCCTTGTAATACTCCGTCACCACAAACAGAAGAAAAATCAGGCAAAGAAGCTCTAGCTACTATTTCAATGGTATTGTCTGACTTACAAGAACCAAATGCCATCATATTATCTTCTTTTCTAGTAATATAATACCCAGTAACACTTATTATAGTTTCAGTAGGATCAATTGGTAAATCATCTAAATATACGCCTAAAAAATCTGTATCATTAACTCTTATACACCATCTTGTTTCTCCTAAACAGGTTCTTTCATAATGAGTAGGGCCACCACAAAGCATAAATTTTTCATCTTCATCAATTGTGGTTATATCAAAATCACTTGGTATATCTCCATTGTCTATAGTATACAACTCTACTGCATTGGCTATAGCTTGAATATCAGCATATCGTTGTGCATCTCTAGAATTCTCTATTCTTTGTAGTGGATTAACAGAAACAATAGTTATACCAGCTAATATTACTATGACTGATGTTATTATTATAATCTCAATTATTGTAAATCCTTTTTTATTCATAAATATATTATATCACTTTTCTAATGATAATTCTATTAATTTAGTTATTATATTTGCATATGATATACCACTGTACTCTAATAATTTAGGATACATACTAGATTTAGTGAATCCTGGCATAGTATTAATCTCATTGACTATTATTTTATTATCTTCTGTTAAAAAGAAATCTACCCTACCCAATCCTTTAACAGATAATATTTTAAATACTTGTATTGATAACTCTTGAATCTTTTTAACTATTTCTTTATCTAATTTAGCTGGTATATCTAACTTTATATTATCATTATTATATTTATTATTATAGGAATAGAATTTATTATCTAAAAGTATTTCTCCTGGAATAAAAGCTATTGGATTATTATTACCTAATACAGCACAATCTATTTCTCTTCCTTTTATATATTCTTCAATAATTATTTTATTATCATATTTAAAAGCTTCTTTGATTCCTTTTATATATTCTTCTTTATTATTCACTTTACTAATACCTATAGAAGATCCCATATTAGCTGGTTTAATAAAAAAAGGAATATTTAATTTATCCCTTACTTCTTCATAACTAATATTATCTTCAAATAATGTAATATATTTAGCTACTGGAATATTATTATTTTCTAATAATTGTTTAGATATATCTTTATCCATACTAATTGATGATCCTAATACTCCAGAACCAACAAAAGGTATATTAATTATTTTAAGTAACCCTTGTATAGTACCATCTTCTCCAAAAGGACCATGCAATACTGGAAATATCACATCTATATTTAAATCTTCTAAAGTTAGTGATATTTTATTTCCTTGATCATTAAAAGATTTGATTAATCTCCACTCTCCTTCTTTTGTTATTTTTATAAGTAAAAGATTGTATTTTTCTTTATCAATATTATTAAAAATATTCTTCGCAGACTGTATAGATACATCATGTTCCGCTGATCTACCTCCAAATATTATTCCTACATTTAACTTGTTCATATATTATTTCAATAACTTTTGTATATGAGGATTCTTTATCTTTAATAAATGAATAATAGTAAAATATAAAGGACCCATTAAGAAATAAGAAACTTGCATCCATCTAGC
>CAYMZA010000036.1:0-4349 GCA_964394835.1 uncultured Gammaproteobacteria bacterium | reverse complement strand
GGCTTGGGTATTTCTACTTTTGGTTCTTTAATAATAGGTTTAGGTGCTTCTTTAATTAAATCTTCTTTTACTATTAAACCACCAACATCTTCCATTTTATTCTTTATACCCTTAACAATAGACATTACGCTGTCTACAATATCAATTTGAATTTTAACTTTGCCAATGTTTAATTGTTCTAATAATAGACGAGTATCTGGCACACTTTTACGATTTCTAAAAAAATCAAATAAAATATCAGTAAATTTGTTTACATTGTCTTGATCAAATTTTAGAGATTGTTTTTCTATTAAACGATTTACAATCTTTTTAATACTATATTTTTTACTATCATCAACTGGTATTGTTTCTTTCATTTTTATTAATTGTTCTTTATCATCTGGATGAAAATCAAAATCAGCTTTATCTTGAGACGTACCTTCTATTGTTTTAATATACTCAAAATGTGGGCTATCGGGTATTTTACCAAACTCACCTTCAATATTACTACTGCTTTTAGCTTCAATTATACTGTCTTGTTCTTTAAAATGATGTAATTTACCTGATTTATCTTTTAATAATAGATTATCAGCCCAATCATCGCTTAATATATTGTTATTTACAGCTTTATTCATATTTTATTATCTTTTTGTTTTTTATATTATAACATATTTAAGGTTTAATAGCCAATAAAAAAACTATTTGATTCTAACCAATCAAATAGCTACATATTTCTAATTTAAACTACTAAACTCTTTCTACATATTCCCCTGTTTCTGTATTAACAATAACCTTATCTTTAGATTTTACAAACAAAGGAGTTTTAACTTCTAACCCTGTCTCCAGAATAACTGTTTTAGTTACTGCACCACTACTATTACCTCTAACACCATCAGGAGCCATATCCACCTCTAATGTTATCTTAGTTGGTAAAACAAAAGATACTGGATTATCATTAAATATTAAAACATCTACTTCTTGTCCTTCTTTTAAATATTTAACTAAATCTTCTATACTATTTTTATCAAATTGAAATTGCTCAAAAGTTTCATTATCCATGAAAATATATTCTTCTGCTTGAGCATAAAGAAAATTAGCTTTTTTTCTTTGTATATTAGCTTCTTCAACCTTATCACTACCAGAAAACGTTTTTTCTAAAGTAGATCCTGTTATTAGATTCTTAAGTTTAGTTTTTAAAACTGCGCCACCTCTAGCCACTTTAATATGCTGAGTAAAAACAACTTGATATGGTTCATTTTTCAAGTTAACAACACTACCTAATTTAATCTCAGAAAAAGATAGCATATTATTGAGAGGCATATGGTAAAAGAGCCATAAATCTTGCCCTTTTTATAGCGGTAGCTAATCTTCTTTGATGTTTTGAACAAACACCACTTCTTCTTTTAGGTACGATTTTACCGTATGAAGAAGTAAATCTTTTTAATTGTTGCCAATCTTTATAATCAATAATTGATACTTGATTAACACAGAAATGACAATATTTAGTACTTTGTTTTTTATGCATATTTATTTATTTAAAATGGGATATCTTCAATACTAATTTCCTCTTCATCTTTAGTATTTGTTTCTTGCTTTTGATTATTAATTACTGGTGCAACTGTACTTTGTGGCTGAGGATTAGGCTCTGAAGGAGTAAAATCACCACCAGAAGCTCTATCTAACATTATCATATTATCAGCTACAATCTCTGTCTTATACTTTTTAACTCCATTTGGATCATCCCATGACCTAGTTTGTAATCTACCTTCTATATATACCTTACTACCTTTTTTAAGGTATTGGTTAATAATCTCTGCTAAACGACGCCAAGCTACTACATTATGATATTCTGGCTTTTCTTGTTTTTGACCATCAGCATCTGTCCATACTAAATTAGTAGCCACAGAAAAAGATACAACATTTTGACCACTATTAGTAGTTCGTAGTTCAGGATCACGAACTAGATTACCAATAATCATTGCTTTGTTTAAATTCATATAGTTATATTAATTTATTCTTTTAAAATATCATCTAACTTTTTATCAATATCATCTAAATCAAGTTTAATTTCTTCTATTTTTTCTTCTTTAACTTCTTCTGTTTTTTCTTCTTTTTTCTCCTCTTTAATGTCTTCTGTTTTTTCTTCTTTAACTTCTTCTGTTTTTTCTTCTTTTTTCTCCTCTTTAATTTCTTCTATTTTTTCTTCTTTCTTCCTTGCTTTTTTTACTTTTGTTTCTTTTTCTTGTTTTATAATTAAATGTCTAAGTATATCGTTATTATACTTTAATTCTGTTTCCAATTCCTTAAGAACACCAGAATCTTCAATTTCAAACTCTATAACAGTATAGAAACCATACTTCTGTTTATTAATACTATATGCTAATTTCTTACGACCAATACTATATGGTTCTTTAATAACTTTAGCATTACTCTTTTTTAGGTAAGACAAAACCTCTCCTTCAACTTTTTTATGTTCAGTTTCAGGAATTGTTGCTGAGATAATAAATGTTAATTCGTATTTCATATTTATATTAATTACCTTAAAACTTAATATTTTAAGGGCTAAAAGTATATTCTTTTAGCGTGGTTAACTACTAAAATATAGCTGAGGAAACTTTAACATAAAGATATAATTTAGTCAATGCTAATTTGCTTTATCTTCTTTTTTAAACTATTATACTACTATGAAACAATATATATACATATTAGGACAAGCAGAAAAATTATCTTTGGAAGAAATAGATAGTAGTGTAGGTAATATACTAAAGTCTGGACCTGGATATTGCATAACTGAAAATAATTTATCACCTCAAGATAATATATCTAATTTAGGAGGAACTATTAAAATAGCAGAATATATAACTACTATTAATTCTTTAGATAAATTAAAAGAAGAAGATTGGATAAAATATTTAAGTATTGAAGATGGTAAAAAGGTATACTTTGGTTTTAGCATATACAATGGTAATAAAAAACAATATATACAGTTAAAGAAAAAAGCTTTGCAACTTAAAAAAATATTAAAACAAGAAAATAAAAGTGTAAGGCTAGTAACTGGCAAAGATCAAATTCTTTCTTCGGTTATAGTTTCTAAAAATTATTTAATCAATAATGAATTAATTATATTACAAGATAAAGGACAATATATTTTAGGCATAACTAAAGCTGTACAAGATTTTGAAGAATACAGTAAAAGAGACATGGAAAGACCAGCTAGAGATTCCATGTCAGGTATGTTACCACCTAAAATAGCTAAGATAATGATTAATCTTGGTGGTAATGATAGAAATAAAAATATATTAGATCCATTTTGTGGTTCTGGAACAATATTACAAGAAGCTAGTTTACTGAAATATAAAAAAATATATGGCAGTGATAAAGAAGAAAGGGCGATACAAGATAGCAAACAAAATATAGAATGGTTAAAAGACGCTTTTGCTTTAAATACAGATGTAGAAATAAAGAAAGTTGATATACGTAATCTTAGTCAAAAATATGATAATAACTCTATTGATCTAATAGTAACTGAACCATTTATGGGTAATGCTAGGTGGGTACAAAAACAAAAAAACATTAACGACTTTGAAAAGATAAAAATAGAATTACAAGAACTATATACTATTGCTTTTAAAGAATTTAAAAAAATACTTAAAAAAAATGGAAAGATAGTATTTATCTTCCCTATATTTAGTATTAATAATAATGATTTACATACTTTAAATAAAGATAAGTTTAGTAATATAGGTTTTTCTTTAGAAAAAGATATAGTATATAGTAGACAAGGACAAAAAGTTAAAAGACAAATAACTGTTTGGAATAATATATCTTAAATATTATTAGACCAAGCTAATTGATTACCATTTACTTGTAATAATCTCCAATATAGTTTGCCATCGTCTTCATCAAGATAAACTACTTGACCTGATTTTGATATTAAATTAGATAAATAAAAAGCAAAAAGAATACCTTTCCTTTCTTCTATTTTTAATTTATCTACTAAAACAATCTCTAAGAATATTCTTCTAGCTAACAATTTATCACTATTTATATCTAAATAATTTTCTACATTATTTCCATAATGTAAACCTACATATCTTTTAACTATACTCTTAAATCTACTATCATCATGTAACATTAAATCTAAAGCTTTTTTTTCTAATAATACCTTTATACAACTTACAACCTTATTACTATCTTGTACTCCAATAGCGTTCCATAGTATATCTCTAACCTTATGAATATCATTATTTCCTTCTGATAGTATAAAATCAGAAGGAAATATTTCTTTTTCTATATCTAATAATTCTTTATGTAATTTATCTAAAATATCTTTTACATTAATATCTTCAACACTCTCCTCTTCTTTTTCT
>CAYMZA010000035.1:0-4621 GCA_964394835.1 uncultured Gammaproteobacteria bacterium | reverse complement strand
TTTTATCTTTTAAAGATTTATTTAATATTTGTTTATTATGTACAGATTTAACTTTACCTCTTGTTATTAACTTCTCAACTAATGGTCTAAGAACCTTAGCCTTAGCTTCTGTAGTCTTTATTTTCTCATATAATACTAAAGAAGTAGCTAAGTTATTTAACATAGCCATACGAGGTGCTTTTTTTCTATCTAATGTTTTTGTAACTTTACGATGTCTCATAGTATTTATTTATCTTCCTTTTTAGAACTTTCTTTCTTTTTTGTTTCTTTTTTTTCTTCCTTTTCTTCTTTTAAAAACATGTTAAAATGTTCACTTAATATACTAGAAGCTTGACTAATAGCTGTTTCTGCATCAATTGTTCCATCTGTTAATAGGTCAATTGTTAATTTATCATAATTGGTTATTTCTCCTACACGAATATCTTCTATTTCATAAGCAACATTTAATACTGGAGAAAAACTTGCATCTATAGCTATATTACCTATTTCTTTTTGTTCATCATCATCTTTTTGTTCTACTGTTAGATAACCCAATCCCTTTTCTACAACTATTTCCATTGATAATGTAGCTGATTTATCTGTAAGGGTTGCTATAACTAGGTCTTTATTAATAATTTCTACATCTGAATTTTTCTTAATATCTTTAGCAGTTACTACTTTTTCACCCTTTACATCTAATGTTAATTTAACTGGTTCATCTGAAAATGATTTTAATCTTAATGTTTTAAGATTTAACATTATTTCTATTAGATCTTCTTTAATATATTCTACAGTATCAAATTCATGTTGAGCTTTGTCTAATTTAAATGAAGTTACTGCAGCACCTTGCAAAGATGATAATAGTACTCTACGTAAGGCATTACCTATAGTAACACCAAATCCAGGATAAAATGGTTCGATTATAACTTGATAACGATTATCCTTTTTGTCTTTTATTGAAATATTATCTGGTAATGTAATGTGTCTCATTTTTTTATTATTATATTTGTTATATTATCTTGAATAAAATTCTACTATTAAATGAGTTTCTATATTACTAGGTAGTTCAGACTTATTTGGTAAACTATTTACAATAATAGTAAAAGTTTTAGAATCTAATGATAACCAACCAGCTGTTTCTATATTCTCTATATTCTCTGTAATACCTTTCCAATATTCTTTATCTATCTTATTCTCTTTAACCTGTATAACTTGTCCTGGTTTTACTGAGTATGATGGAATATTAGTTTTTTTACCATCTACTAGAAAATGTCCATGGTTAACTAATTGTCTAGCTAAACGACGAGTTTGGGCTAAGCCAGCACGGTATATAATATTATCTAATCTTCTTTCTAATAGTGTTAAAAAGTTTTCACCGATATCACCATCAATTTTCCCTGCTTTTTTAAAAGTTAAAGAAAATTGTTTTTCCATCATTCCATAAATAGCCTTAGCTTTTTGTTTCTCTTTTAACTGTTTACCATACTCAGAAACTCTAGCAAAACTCTTCTTAGGACCATGTGCTCCAGAAGGATAATTTTTTTTAACTAAAGGAGACTTAAGTGTATCTGCTACATTTTCTCCAAATCTACGACTTGCTTTATGTCTTGGTTTTAAATTTCTACCCATATCAATATTTAATTAAACTCTTCTTGGTTTTTTAGATCTACACCCATTATGTGGTATAGGAGTAACATCTTTGATTGAAACAATATTCAATCCGTTACCATGTAATGCTCTAACAGCTGCTTCTCTACCAGAGCCAATACCTTTAACAAATACCTCAACATCTGTTAAACCATATTCTTTTACTTTTTCAACAGCATTTTTAACAATAATACCAGCTGCATATGGAGTAGCCTTCTTAGGGCCTCTAAATCCATTAACTCCAGCTGAAGACCAAGATAATATATTACCTTGTTGATCTGTTAAACTTACAATAGTATTATTATATGTTGCCTTAATATATGCTTGTCCTTTTTTAACAACTTTTTTTCCTTTTTTCTTCTTATTTTTCTTAACTACTTTCATATTTATTTATATTATGTTTTTTCAGATCCACCAACCTTACCACTTCCCATAGTAACACGTTTATTACCTCTAATAGTACGGGAATTAGTTTTAGTTCTTTGACCCTTCACAGGTAAGTTTTTAATGTGTCTTGAACCTCTATATGAACGAATTTCTTTTAAACGTTTTATATTACCAATCTTTTCTCTTCTTAAGTCACCTTCTACCTTTAAATCCTTATCAATACTCTGACGTATTTTATTTATATCTTCTTCATTTAAATCTTTAACTCTAATATTTGGATCGATATCTAATTTCTTTAAAAGTTTTTGAGATGTTGTTAAACCTATACCAAAGATATAGGTTAAAGAAATCTCTACCCTTTTATCATTTGGAATGTTTACTCCTGAAATTCTAGCCATAATATTTTTAATTTAATTAACCTTGTCTTTGTTTATGTTTAGGATTTTTACAAATACAAACAAGCCTATTCTTACGTCGAATAACCTTACAATCTTTACACATTTTTTTTACTGATGCTCTTACCTTCATATATTTATTTTCTAAAAGTAATTCTACCCTTTGTCATATCATATGGACTTATTTCAACTGTAACTTTATCTCCTGGAAGAATACGAATCTTATACATTCTCATTTTTCCAGAAAGATGAGCTAAGATTTCATGTCCATTATCTAACACAACCTTGAAAGAGGTATTGGGTAATAACTCAATAACTTCACCATCTATTTCTAAAAAACCTTTTTTATTTACTTTAGATTCTTGTTCACTCATAATTTATATAAAATAAATTTGTTACATAATATAGCTATTACATACAAATTTGGTAAAAAATACTAATAATCTATTAACATATTTAATACCACTATATTATACAGATTTTTTTACTTTTGTCAATCATTTACAATACTAACTGTATTTCCTCCTTTAATTCAATGCTATATTTATCTCTAACCTGCTGTTTTATTAAGCTAATAAGCATAATTACTTGTTCTGCAGTACCATTATCTATATTTACTATATAATTAGCATGTATTTCAGAAACTTTAACCCCGCCTATTGTTTTACCCTTTAAATCAAGTCTATCAATTAAATAACCAGCTGGTATTTTCTCATGTTTTGTAAACTTATCTATTTCCACACCTTTTTCTCTTAAATTATCAATATCTATATCTTTAAATGATAAATTCTTAAATATACAACCAGCAGAAGGTTCATTGGGTTGTGTATTCTGCCTATACTTTAATCTTTCTTTAACTAATTCATACGATTCTTTAATATCTCCTTTTTCTAACTCTACTTCTACTTCTAGAATAATATATTGTTTTTCTTTAAAAATACTATGACGATATTTAAATTGAGCTTCATAATTATTCATTTCTTGTATACTATATTCTTCATCTAAATATTTAATCTTTTTTACTACGTTACTCATAGCTAAACCATATGTTCCTGCATTACCCCTTACTGCCCCACCTATTGTTCCGGGTATACCTGTAGTAAATTCTAAACCAATTAAACCTTTTTCTAAAGATTTATTTAATAGATATGATAATATTACTCCTGATCCTACTGTAATATTATTATCTTTAAATTCTAAAGTATCAAAAGATATTTTAATAACTAAACCATTAAAACCTTGGTCTGATATTAGTATATTACTTCCACCTCCTAATATAAATATTTCTAAATTCTTTTCTTTAGCAAAAGTTAAACATTCTTGTAGTTCTTCTACAGTTCTAACTTCTACAAAATACTTAGCAGGACCACCTATTTTAAAGGTGGTATATTTCTTTAATTCTATATTCTTCTCTATATTCATATTGTTATGTTATTTATTTAATTATCTCTCTAGCTAAATCATCTATATCCCCTGCTCCTATGCATAGTATTATACTATCTTCTGGATTTATCTTCCTTAATATTTTTTTAATATCTTTAAAATCTTCAGCATAGAATACATTATCTTGTTTCATGGCTTTTATTAAATCTAAACTAGTGATCTCTTCTTTTTCTTGATCTTCCCTACCTTGAACTTGATATATTTTGTTTATAATAACAGAATCGGCTAATTTAAAACTTTTAGCAAAATCTTTAAGTAGTGTTTTTGTTCTATTATGATGATGTGGTTGAAATATGGCTATTAAATTATTATCAGGATAGAAGTCTTTAACAGCTTTTAATAGTTGCTGTATAGAATCGGGATGATGAGCATAATCTGAAATAACTAAATTATTTTTAAACTTACCTATTTTTTCAAATCTTCTCCATACACCATTAAATTCATTAACACTATTCCATATCTGATGTTTATTAATCCCAAGATAGTCTGCTACTACTATACTTGAAACTGTATTATATATATTATATTCTCCTGGAATGGGTAATACAAAATCAGATATTTTTTTATCACTTTTATTAACGGTAAAATATTGAGAATTATCTTTAATACTTAAATTATTAAAAGAATAATCAGCTATTTCATTTTTACCAAAGTTAATAGTCTTGCCTTTAAAATGTATACCTATACTATTATCATCATCTTTATTCTTAATTAGTAATCCATCTTTAGGTAACTTATCTACAAATTTTTGAAAAGTTTTTTTAATATGC
>CAYMZA010000034.1:1265-4901 GCA_964394835.1 uncultured Gammaproteobacteria bacterium | reverse complement strand
TTATCTTTTTTAATTTCTTTATTCTTATTATCTTTAGGACCTTGGTTATTTTTTGCTAATATGGTTATGTTACCAACTATTCTTTTTGTATTCTTATTATCTTTAGGGTTTTTATTGTATAGGAATAATTATATATTAGGATCTAGTTTAATTTCTTTAGCAATAATTGTAAGGCCTACAGAAATAGTATGGATATTAGCTTTAATATTAATAATAGCTATATATAATAGAAAAAGATTTAATTTAAAAAAGAGTATAGTATCTTTTATAATATTTTTATTATTTCTTTCTTTATTTTTATACCTTAATAAAATAACATATGGTAATTATTTTAATTTAGGATATTTTAATTTACAGAATAATACTTTACCTACAGAATTTTCTGATTCTAGTAGTAATTATCTTAAGATGATATTTATACCATTTGGATTTCATCCATTTTTAATATTAAAAAACTTTTTTAATTATTTTGTAAAATTCTTACGATATCATATATTTTCTTCTGCTTTTGCTTTTTTATTTTTATTATTTAGACTAAAAGTAAATAAAACAAATCCAAGATTTAATAGAGTATGGAAGTATTATTTAATTTCTTTGTTCACTATATTTCCAATAATATTAATATATTATGGTTCTTGGGACATAGCAGATCTCTTGATTAAAGAATTAAATACCATTAGTATTTCATATGTAAGATATTTTTTACCTTTATTTATTTTAATATTACCTTTAACCGCTTTGTTATTTGATATATTTGCAGTTACAAGTAAAGGATTATATAAAGTATTAAGAATGGTTGTTTTATCTTTATTATTTATAATACCTTCTTTTTCTTTTGCTTTTACAACAGTGAATGATGGATTGTTTAAAAATCATGAAAATCTATTAGAATACTATGATCAATTTAAACAAATTAAAGAAATAGTACCTAAAGATTCTGTTATAATCTCAGAAAGAAGTGATAAAGTATTCTTTCCATATTATAAAACAATTACACTAGAAGAAACTAAAGATTTTTGGAATAGAGTAGACAATATAAATGATATAGAGGTATATTATTATACAGATAATGATATAGATAAGGAATATATACAAATTAATAATTTTAAATTAATTAGAATAAAATAATATGGATTGTTTATTTTGTAAAATAATAAATAAAGAAATACCTGCTAATATTATCTATGAAGATGATAATTATTTATCTTTTTTAGATATTAATCCAAATACTAAAGGACATGCTTTAGTAATCCCTAAAAAACATGTTAAAAATTTTACTGAATTAACAGAAGAACAAGCTATTGAATTAATTAAAGTAGTTAAGAAAATAACACCTAAGTTAGTAAGTATACTGGGCGTAGAAGACTACAATTTAGGATTAAATAATGGGAGTATAGCTGGACAGATTATAGATCATGTACATTGGCATATTATACCAAGATATAAAGATGATGGATTAAAACACTGGGGAAGTAATAAAAAAGAAGTAGATAGTTTAGAAGAAACATTTAATAAATTAAAAAATAAAATATGAATATATTAATTACAGGAGGTGCTGGATTCATAGGTTCTAATTTTATACACCATATAAATAAAAAATATCCAGAATATAAAATAGTTAATTTAGATAATTTAACTTATGCTGCTAATTTAGATAATCTTAAAGATATAAAAAGTAATTGTACTTTTATTGAGGGTGATATATTAGATTATGATTTAGTATCTAAGATAGTTAAAGAAAATGATATAGATTTAATAGTACATTTTGCTGCAGAGTCACATGTAGATAGATCTATAGAAGGTCCTGATATATTTTTACAAACAAATATATTAGGAACAGCTAATCTATTAAAAATAGCATTAGAGAATAATAAAATTAGATTTCATCATATTTCAACTGATGAAGTATTTGGATCTTTAGGTAGTACTGGTTTATTTAATGAAGGTACTCCATATGATCCTCGTAGTCCATATTCTTCTTCTAAGGCATCATCAGATCATTTAGTTAGAGCATATTACCATACATATGGATTACCAATTACAATTTCTAATTGTTCAAATAACTATGGACCATATCAGTATACAGAAAAACTTATTCCTTTATTTATTACCAATCTATTAAATAATAAAAAGGTACCATTATATGGAGATGGAAAGAATATAAGAGATTGGATTTATGTAGAAGATCATTGTAAGGCTATAGATTTAATTATACATAAAGGTAAAATAGGAGAAACGTATTGTATAGGAGGAGATAGTGAAAAAACTAATACTGAAATAGCTGATATATTATTAAATAAATTAAGCCATAATAAAGATATGATTGAATATGTAAAAGATAGACCTGGTCATGATTTTAGATATGCAATTGATTCTTCAAAGATTAAAAAAGAATTAGGATATAAGATAGAAACTAGTTTTGAAGAAGGAATAGATAAAACAATTAAATTTTATAAAAATAAATAATAAAAAGTATGAGTGAAGAATTAAAAAATTATATCAAACAAGCAAGAGAACAAGGATTGTCTAATGAACGAATTAAAGCTAATCTTAAAGAAAATGGTTGGGAAGAAAAAGATTTAGATGGCTTATTTAGTGGTGATAAAAATTTAATTTTCGATTTTAAACATTTATTTATAAAAAGAAATATTATTTTTTTACCATTTATTTTAATATCTCTAGTAAATAGCCTTGTATTTATTATTTGCGTAATAATTACAGTATATTATAATTTTATTTTATTATTTTTTAATAAAAAGAAATTTTATTTTTATTTTATTTTATTTTTATCACCAGTTTATATTTCAATTCTTTCTGAAATTTTTATATTCGAGTCTAGCTGTGCATCTTGTATAATATATATTCCAGGAGGAATCCAGATCTTCTTTCTTTTATTATTTGTTAATATTTTTATATTAACTGATTATAATATAGTAAGATCAAAATTTGTAAATAATAATAGACTAGATTTATATAAGAGTGTTTCAATCTATAAGATAATATCAAAAATTAATTTATTTATAGCTAGTTTAGTTTTCTTTTTTTCTATTTTAAATATTTATTTTCTATTTTATATCTATAAATATAAAGATATTTTCGTTGATAATATTAGATATGCATACACTAAGATAAGTATTTCTGATTTCTTTGTTATGTTATTTTCCTTGATTATATTCTTTTTAGTATATTTATTTTATAAAAAAATTAAGAATACTAAAGAAATAAAAAAAGCTATCTCAATATTTAATGTTATATTATTACATTTATTATTAATATATTTGTATTTTACATTACAACATCTATTTTCTTTTGAGAAACATTTTCGTGCTTATAAACATGTAAAACATTTTACCGCAGATGACATGAAGGGTTGTGGAAAGTATAATAATGAGCGCTGTACATTATTTAGGGCTATATATTTAAAAGATGCAGATTATTGTTATAATATTCCTTATACAGAAATAAATAAAAAATCAAATATTAAAATAAATAAACAAATTATATGTTTTTCTATAATGAATAAAATAGTTGGAAATAATGCTTGTGATAAATTAGAGAAAGATGAAGATAAAAAGGCTTGCATTAAATTTAATCGAAGTAGGTATTAAAATATATGAAAATACTAATAATAGGAAA
>CAYMZA010000034.1:0-1165 GCA_964394835.1 uncultured Gammaproteobacteria bacterium | reverse complement strand
TATGGAGATTCTCCTTCAGAAGGTGGTTGGAAAGAAGACGATTATGCTAATCCAGTAGCAGTATATACTAGAACTAAGTATGCGGCTGATTTAGTATTAGGTACTTTAGATAATATAGGTGTGGTTAGAATTAGAATGCCAATAGATAATAGACCAACTAAGGCTAATTTAATTGATAAATTAATTAAATATCCAAAGATAGTAGATGTAGAAAATAGTGTAACTATAGTAGAAGATATGATAAATACTTTATATCAACTATTAGAAAAAAAAGGTAAGGGTATATTTCATGTAGTTAATCCTGGTAGTATAAGACATAAAGAAATTATTGATATGTATCATGATATAGTAGATAGTAATCACGCTAATGAATGGATCACAGAGAAAGAATTAGTAGATTTAGGATTAGCTAAAGAAAAAAGATCTAATAATATAATGCAATCTAGTAATTTAGAAAAATTAGGAATAAAAATGAGACCAATTAAAGAATCATTAGAAGATACTTTGAAAAAATATAAAGAAAATTTATGAAAGGAATAATATTAGCAGGTGGTGCTGGTACTAGATTACATCCTTTAACAAAAGTAACTAGTAAACAGTTATTACCAATATATAATAAACCAATGGTATTTTATCCTTTGCAAACTTTAATAAATGCAGGAATAAAGGATATATTATTAATTTCTGATCCAATTAATATTGGAAACTTTGTTAAATTATTAGGAAGCGGTAAAGATTTTAATATTAGAATATCTTATGAAGTTCAGGATAAACCAGAAGGATTAGCACAGGCTTTTATTCTAGGAGAAAACTTTATCGGAGATGATAATGTAACTATGATATTAGGGGATAATCTTTTTGTTGGAGATGATAAATTTCTAGAAAATGCTATTAAAGAATTTAAAACTGGAGGAAGTATATTTGCTAAACAAGTAAAAGATCCTAAGAGATTTGGAGTGGTAGAATTTAATGATAATAAAAAAGTTATTTCTCTAGAAGAAAAACCAGAAGATCCTAAAAGTAATTTTGCCATTACTGGATTATATGTTTATGATAATTCTGTAATTGATATAGCTAAAAACCTTAAGCCTTCAGAAAGAGGAGAATTAGAAATAACAGATTTAAATAAAGTATATTTTAAAGAAGATAAATTAAAAGTACATAT
>CAYMZA010000033.1:0-5082 GCA_964394835.1 uncultured Gammaproteobacteria bacterium | reverse complement strand
TTAGAAGATAATATAGCTTGTACATATCCTGTACCATCTCTTAATTCCCAAAAAGATATTTTACCTGAAGATCTAAAATTAGATACCCAAGCATTAATTTCTACTTCTTTATCAATGTATTCTTTTAATTGTTTAATGTATATCATATTTATATATATTACCTAATATTTAATTATTTTACAAACAATTATATACTAGAACCAGCTACAAAAGCTGTACTCCAACAAACTTGTAAATTATATCCTCCTGTAGGGCCGTCTAAGTCTAATATTTCACCTACTAAGTAAAGGTTTTTTACAATCTTAGACTGCATAGTTTTTGGATCAACTTCTTTAAGGTGAACACCTCCAGATGTAACTATTGCTTTATTAAAACCATGCAAAGATTTAACATTTACTTCGAAGTTTTTTAAAAGATGTAATATTACTTTTCTTTCTTCTTTTGTAATACTATTTACTTTTTTATCTGGATCTATTTTAGATAATTTTATAACAACAGGAATTAATTTCTTTGGTAATAGTTCATTAAGACTGTTTTTAAATAATTTATTACCTAATTTCATAAAATCACCTTGAATACGTTTGTCTAAGATTTTAAAATCTAAACTTGGCTTAAAATTAATACTTAATTTAACATTACCCCTTTTTAATGCCTTACCTATATTCTTACTCATATCTAAAATTATTGGCCCAGACATACCGCGTAAAGTAAATAAAGCTTCTCCAAAACGAGAATCTATTTTTTTATTATCTTGATATACATTAATATCTACATTCTTCAAGCTAAGACCTTCTAATTCTTTAATATATGACTCTTTTAAAATTAAAGGAGTTAAAGATGGATTAATATCTATTATCTTATGACCCATTTTCTTTAACCATGTGTATCCATCTCCAGTAGATCCTGTTACAGGATATGATTTACCACCTGTAGCTAAAATATATTTACTAGCTTTCAATTCTTTTTTATTTTTTAATAATATCTTATCTATTAGATTATTTTTAACTACAATATCTTGTATATTAACATTAGTCATTATTTCTACTTTACCTTTTTTTAAATAATCTTTAATTATATCTAAAACATCTAAAGATAAATCACTTTTAGGAAATACCCTATTACCTCTTTCTACTTTAGTGAGTAAATTTCTCTCTTCAAAAAAAGCTATAATAGCATCATTACTAAATTGATTAAAAGAATGATAAAGGAATTTACCATTTTTACCAAACTTATCTACTAAATTATTCAAACTTAATTCTGCATTAGTTATATTACATCTACCCTTGCCTGTTATTATTAGCTTTCTAGCTAATCTATCATTTTTTTCCAAAAGTAAAACTCGAGAACCTTTTTCAGCTGCTCTTCCTGCTGACATCAAACCAGCTGGACCACCACCTATTACTATTACATCATATATCATAGCTATATATTACTTAATATCTTATTATTTTACAATGCTCATTAAGAAATAAAAATAACCTTACAATATAATAAAGTAAAATATATATATTTACTATTACTTAAAATACTAATTAAATCTTTATTAAATTTCTTTTTATCTACTTTAACAACTAAGTCTATATTATTATTCTTATCATCCCATAACCTATTATCAATAACTGTCATACCCCTTGTTAAATCACCTTTTGTTTCAATACAAATATCAACCTTTTTAGTTTTAAAAGCTTTTTTATTAACTAAATAATATGCAGCTAATGGATCATACATATATGCTTTAGCTACTTTTTCATATTTTTCTATGCCACTCACATAATTCTCCATCATTTTTTTAAGTGGCTTATATATCTTTCTTTTTTTAATTTTATCAAGCTCTGATAATTTTAAATATACATCATTAGATATATCAAGTGGTATTAATACTTTTTTAACATTAGCTTTAAAAACTATTTCTGCTGCCTCAGGATCAACAAAAATATTAAATTCAGCAACACGATTTTTATTACCAGGCACTTTTATAGCACCACCCATTATTACTAATTCTTTTATTAACTTTGGTAATTGAGAATCTTTTAAAAACGCTTTAGCTATATTAGTTTGAGGACCAATAATCAAAATTGAAACTTGATTAGGATTACTTCTAATAATACTAATTATCTTATCTACAGCTTTATTATTTAATTTTTCTTTTTTAATAATTTTAGCACCTTCTAATCCAGAACCACCATGAACAACTGCTTTTATTAATTTTCTTTTTAATGGTTTTGAAGAACCAGAAAAAATACTTGTTTTACTTTTTATTAAATCCAAAATATATCTAGTATTATTAGTAACATTTTGAATTGAAGAATTACCAGCTACTGTTGTTATACACTGAATATCAAACAAATTTGATTTTTCTAATAATACAATAGCTAAGGCATCATCATGTCCTGGGTCAGTATCTATTATAATTTTTCTTTTTGCTTCATTTATCATATTAATCCCTCTAGATCTCTAATTGTTTTTACTGTTATACAATTATCATTATACTTTTGATCAGAAATATGAACTGCATTTATACCAACTTTAAGAGCTGGTAAAACATCAGCCCTTAAAGAATCACCAACCATAAAAATTTCTTTTTTCTTAAAAGGAAATTCTTTAACTATTTTAGAATAAACTTTAGAAGAGCCATTCTTCGGCATTTTTTTACCTCTTTCCCATGCGATAAAAATATCAAATAAAAATCTATCAACCTCACAAGCTTTTAATATCTTCTTAGCTTGAATTATTGGACCATCTGTAATAATACCTAAGGTTATACCCTTGGATTTCATATTCTTAAAAAAAGAATTAATATCCCATTTTGGCTTAAGATATTCTTTAATTTTAATCTCTGAGATAGCATCATACCAAGCAAAGGTATCAATATCTAATTCCTCAAAAGCTATTTGCCCCATACCATGATGTTTAGCTCTATATTCATCAGCTATTCTTTTAGCTTCTTTTAAACTTATACTCAAAGCATTTGCCAGTGTTTTCTCTAACATTGGAGAATATTGATTATAGTATTCTATTGTATCTACTCCATGAGTAATTGTATTATCTATATCAAATAATACTAATTTAGCATTTTTCATATTTTCTATTTAAATGACAAATCCACCTACTTGTTTTTCCCATAACTTTTTATATAAGCCACCTTTTTTCTTTATCAACTCTTGATGATTTCCTTGCTCTACTATTTTTCCTTTATCTATAACTACAATTCTATCCATTTTCATAATAGTAGATAATCTATGAGCTATTACAATAACTGTTTTATCTTTCATCAAATTATATAAAGCATCTTGTATCAACTCTTCTGAAACTGAATCTAAACTAGAAGTAGCTTCATCTAAAACTAATATTGGAGAATTCTTTAATATAGCTCTAGCTATAGTCACTCTTTGCCTTTCACCACCAGATAGTTTAACACCTCTTTCACCTACATATGTATTATATTCTTCAGGAAAATTAATTATAAATTTATGAGCATTAGCTAGCTTACTTGCTTGATATACTTCTTTATCAGTAGCATTTAGTTTACCATACTTAATATTATCCTTTAAAGTTCTATGAAAAAGTATTGAGTCTTGATTTACTAAAGATATATTTTTCCATAAACTTTCCTGAGTAATGCTAGATATCTTTTGACTGTCTATTTTTATCTTACCATGATCTAAATCATAATTTCTTAATAATAGATTAATTAAAGTTGATTTACCTGATCCAGAAGGACCTATAATACCTATTTTTTCTTTAGATTCAATTTTTAAATTAAAGTTACTAATTACCTTGTTTGTTCTATTGTATGCAAAATTAACATTCTTAAATTCAATTTCTCCTTTTTCTACTTTAAGTGATTTAGCACTTTTACTATCTTTAATACCATGAGGTCTTTCTAGTATCTCTGTCATTTCATAAGCTTCTGCCATATTTTCATAATAATTTCGTATTATACGACCAAAATTCCACAACCTCATAATTATAATAGAAAGATATGTTTGAATTAAAACAAAATCACCAACTGTAATACTTCCTTTTTGCCATAATGTAACGGCATAAAACATTATTCCAATCTCTAAAATAATCATTAAAAGGGCTTGAAAAGAATTAAAATGATTTGATAAATTCCAAGTAAATATCCTTAATTTTTGTAATTGACCATTTATTTTTTGAAATAATATATTTTCTCTATCATATCCAGTAAATAATTTAACATTTAATTGGTTGGTTATAGTATCAGCCAATACTCCTGTTACTTTAGAATTTAATTCAGTTCTTTTAACATCATATTTTAGTTTATATAAACTAAAATAATAATTAATTATAATGTATATAATAACCCAAATCAAAATACTTAAACCTAACCATAAATTACGACTACTTAAAATAATTATTATCAAACCAATATTAATTGTAATAGGTAAAAAATCCCATATAATACCATCTACAACACCTTCAAAAGATCTAGCAAATCTATTTACTTTTTTGACCAATGCTCCTACAAAATTATTATTAAAAAAATTAACTGAATGTTTATGTAGGTAAGCAAAACAATAATTAGATAAATCAGCCATGATATGTGTTTGAAAATATGCTGTAGTAAAATTAGAAGTACGCCAAAATACCCAAGAAATAACAAAAATTATTAATACTTTATACAATACACTCTTTAAAAGTATTACATCTCCTGATTCAACTAAAATATCAAAAAAATCTTTATACAATAAAGGAGCCAATATATTACATACAACGCCTATTGTTATAGATATAAGTGTAAATAAAACAGACCACTTATATTCTAATAAGTGTTTCCAAAAAATCTTAAATGTTTATTTTGTTAAACTTTTCATTTTACTATTATAACATACAATTTGGCTCCGTATTCTGAACGAAATCCGAACTTTTTTCAAAGAAAACCCAGAATAATAATGAGGTGCGTTTCCGCTCGCCTCCGCTTCGCTACGGCAAACCAAAACAGAAAAATTTTCTCTACATTTTTTATTTTTTTCGCGCGCAATTTTTTCTTTTAAAAGGAAAAGAAAATTTTTCTGTTTTGTGTTTCTCTTAATCAGAGAAAAGCGGAAACGCTCTATT
>CAYMZA010000032.1:0-5276 GCA_964394835.1 uncultured Gammaproteobacteria bacterium | reverse complement strand
ATTCATATGTATATTGACAAATAGTTGATTATGTAATAATTTATGTGTATATGAAGAAAATATTTTTAAGTTTTGTATTATTAGTTGTTTTAACTGGATGTAGTGGAGGTGGTAATTTAAAAATACCATTTGTTAAAGGCAATGATAATCAAGAAAAACAAGAAGAAATTAATGTTGTAGAAACTGTAGATATTAATGCTAATATGACTATAGCTCCAGGAGATACTATTTGGAGCTTATCATCTAAACAATTAGAAAATGTAATTGGTGATTCTTGGAATAATTTAGATGAAGCTAGTCAAACTTATTTAATAGATACTGTAAAAGATAGGATTGTGGATAACTCTACTGATTTTGGATTAAGTAATCCTGATTATTTAGTAGTAGGTAATACTATTGATTTTACTTCTATATTATCAGATACAGAGTTTTTAACTGAAATACAGGATAAAGTCAGTCAATTAAGTGATGCTGAAATGAATAATATTGTAGAGAATAATGAAGTTATATCTCAAGCTAGTTCATTTGGAATTAGTATAACTAATGACAATGTAGATGATATTATACAAGGTTTTAGAGAGTTTGGAATTAAATTTTTAGAAGAGTTATAAAATAAAAAATAAAAATAATGAAAAAAAATACAAAGATTGTAGCTACAATTGGTCCATCTTCTGATAGTGTAGAGATGATTAATAAGCTATATAAATCTGGCATGAATGTTGCCAGATTAAATTTTTCTCATGGTAATCATGAATATTTTACAAAAGTAATCTCAAATATACGAAAAGTAAGTGATAGAATAGCTATTCTATTAGATACAAAAGGTCCAGAAATTAGAACTGGAGAAATAAAAGGTGGAGAAATTGAATACAAGGATAATCAAAAATTACTTATTACAAATAAGGAGTATGAAGGCGATAAATCTAAATTATCAATTTCTTATAATAATCTTAATAAACTTAAAAAAGGTGACTTATTACTTATAGATGATGGGTTTATTGAGTTAATTGTAATAAAAAAAGAAAAAGGAAATATACTTACCAAGGTTATAAATGGTGGGGTATTAGGATCAAAAAAAACTGTATCAATACAAGGTCATAATGTTGAAATTCCATTTTTATCTAAAAAAGACAAAGAAGATATTAAGTTTGGCATAAAACAAAACGTTGATTTTGTAGCAGCATCTTTTGTTAGAGAAAAAAAAGATATTGAAGAAATACTTTCTTTAATTAATAAATATAAATCTTCAGTTAGAATTATATCTAAAATAGAACATGTTAAGGCTGTTGAGAATTTTGAAGAAATAATATATAAATCCTCTGGTGTAATGATAGCTAGAGGAGACTTAGGAGTAGAAGTTCCATTGGAAGATGTGCCTATGATACAAAAAAAACTTATTACAAAATGTAATGAGTTAGGTAAACCAGTTATCGTAGCTACGCAAATGTTAGAAAGTATGAAATCAAGCCCTAGACCAACTAGAGCTGAGGTTAGTGATGTTGTGCAAGCTATTTTACAAGGTGCTGATGCATTAATGCTTTCAGGAGAAACTGCTAATGGTAAGTATCCAATAGACGCTATTGAAACAATGTCTATTATTATTAAGAAGTATGAGAATAGTATTGATAATAAAATAACTGGAGAGTTTTATAATAAAAATGATAAATCTAAATACGAAACATCACTTTTTGTTACCAGAGCTGTATATGAGTCTACAAATTTTTTAAATATCAAAGCTATCCTAACGCCTACTGAATCAGGATTTACAGCAAGAAAAGTTTCTAGGTTTAAACCAAAGTGTTTAATTTATGCTGTTACTCATAATATGACTGTTTTAAGGCAATTACAGCTTAGTTGGGGTGTTTATCCTATATTCACTAAAAATAAATATAAAGATCATAAGAAGATGATTAATGGTATGATATCTGAATGTTATAATAAAAAGTTATTAGAAAAAAAAGATAATATAGTAATTACCTCAGGAGATATACTATCAGTCAAGGGTCTTACTAATAGATTTGAAATATATAAAGTAAAACGTATATTAGATAGATAACACATTAAAACACTCTAATAATAGAGTGTTTTTTTAAAATAAAAAATCCGTTAAATACTCTGTTGTTTTTAAGTGTGTTTAGTCTGTGAGTACTTAACGGATAGTTTTTGTTTAGAAGGTTGCTCTTTTAAGAGAGTCTATAATAATTTTAAAACGTGGATTTGCATTTAGTTTTTTACCTGGCCTGTTAGCCAGTTCATTTACCATTGCGCAAAGTATATCATATTCTTCGCCACCATTTTCTCTTAACCTCATAGCTTCATTACAACTACTCATTAATCGATTATGTGTGCTTGTTACAAGCGTTTGTCCTTTAAGGCGCCATTTTTCTTTTATATCCTTTGCTAAAGATATGGCTTCTTCTTTGGTTTTGGGCTTGTTTCTTTCACCTATATGGAAAAGAAATTGGTTCATAATAGCATTGTTGGACTGGACTTGTCTTTTTTCGGTCATTTCATGACTCCTTTTTGTGTAATCTTTGTTAGCTTGGGCTAACTCCTCCGTGAAAAAACTTACATTTTTGTGTTCAACCTCCTTATTTTTTTATTTAAAGAACAGAGACATATCATAACTTTTATTCTTTGAATTGTCAAGTAGAGTAATTTATATATTTATGGTATTATATGTGTATGTTTAAATATATATTAATATTATTACTATTATTTCCTATGATATCTTTTGCAGAGGATAATTGTTATTATAACTCTTGTGATATGGATAATGATGGTTTAAATGATTTAGATGAAGTTAATATTTACTATACTGATCCTAATAATCCAGACACAGATGGTGATGGTTACAATGATGGATTAGAAATAGATAATAATTATTCTCCTAGACATGGAGATGGTAAAAAATTAATTAAAGTAGATTCGGATAATGATTATTTAAATGATTATTGGGAAATAGTTTTAGGAACAGGATTAATGAATCCTGATTCTGATGGTGATTTATATTTAGATGGTACTGAGGTTGCTGCTAGTTATGATCCATTAAACTCAGAACCTATTCAATTAGAGAAAGTTATTAAAGTTAATTTAGCAGAGCAATATTTAAGTTATTACTTCGATAATAAATTATTTGGTTCTTTTCCAATATCAAGTGGTTTAGCTAGTATGCCTACACCTACTGGAGAATTTAAAATTTTAGATAAAGTACCATTTAAACATTATGGAGGGTATAATTTTGATTATCCAGACACTAAATGGAATTTACACTTTACAACTCAAAGATATCGTTACTATATCCATGGAGCTTACTGGCATAATAATTTTGGTAATCCCATGAGTCATGGTTGTGTTAATGTTTCTTATGAAGATATGGAGCCATTATATTGGTGGAGTCAATATGATACTAAAGTAGTTATTGAGTAATGAATTTAATTAGATTATATAAAATATTAGAAGATCAACCTAAGTATCGTGTTCAACAAATTAAAGATGCTGTTTTTAAGAAATTAGTAAATAGTTGGTCTGACATTTCTAATATTCCTAATAGTTTAAAAGATGAGTTAAATAAAGACTGTTCATTAGGAATAGATGGACAGATTTTTAATTCTAAAGATAGTAAAACTATTAAAGCTTTAATTACATTAAAAGATGGGTTAAAGATAGAAACGGTTATGTTGTACCATAAAGATGGAAGACATACTGTTTGCGTATCTACTCAAGTAGGCTGTTCTCTTGCTTGTAAGTTTTGTGCTACTGGAAAGTTGGGTTTTAAAAGAAATTTAGAAGTAGGTGAGATATTAGATCAAGTTCTATTTTTTTCTCGTATACTTAAAAAAGAAGATAAAAGAGTTTCTAATGTTGTTTATATGGGAATGGGGGAACCTTTTTTAAATTATGACAATACTATTAAAAGTATTGAATATTTGAATACAGATTTAGGTATAGGTGCTAGACATATTTCTATATCAACTAGTGGAATAATAGATGGGATAGACAAATTATCTAAAGAAAAAATGCAGGTAAATTTAGCAATATCTTTACATGCGCCTAATGATAATTTAAGAAGCGAATTAACGCCTGTTAATAAAAAGTATTCTTTAGATAAACTATTTAAATCAATAGATAAATATATATCTAAAACTGGTCGTAGAGTAATGTTTGAATATTTAATGATTAAAGGTGTGAATGATAGTATCACTCAAGCTAAAGAGTTAGCTAAGTTAATGAAAAAACCATTGTACATGGTTAATATTATTGCATATAATCCTACAGATGTTTTTAAAGCTTCTAATACTAAAGATGTTCAAAAGTTTATAAACACATTAGAAAAAGAAGGTGTTTCTGTTACACAAAGATATAGTTTTGGTCAAGATATAGATGCTGCTTGTGGTCAATTAGCTAATAAAAATAAATAATTACTTCTTAAAAGATATTTTAGTTTGTTCTCCTAATAATTTACGGGATATATTTTTACCTTTTTTTGTTAATTTTATTTGTCGTATGTATAGTTTAAATTGAGTTTTTTCTCCAAAACCTATTATAACTCCTTTATCTATTAACCTTTCAATGCTTTTAGATATAATTTTAGTTCTAATATCTTTGTTAGGTTTTTTTCTTTTACCGTAAAATTTAATAAAAATAGTTCTGGGAATTTTTAAACGAGAATCTAAAAAACTTGTTTTTAGAATATACTTTTGTAATTTAGATAATTTCATATCTTTGTATTTACTATTACACATGTATTATTACACTATTTGAGTTTTTTGACAAAGTAATGTATACTAATATCACAATTAAATAATGTTTATCAAGAGTGTAGAGAGAGATTTGGCTCTAAGACCTACCAGCAACCTGTCATGTGATAAGGTGCTAAGTCCAAACCCTTAGTAGGGAAAGATAATCTTTCAGTTATACTTCTCTATTTTGGGAAGTATTTTAAGTATTAATAATATATTATGTTAAAAACAGCAGAAAATGTAACATTTGGTCATCCTGATAAGGTGTGTGATCAAATATCTGATGCTATTTTAGATGAGTGTTTAAAACAAGATCCTTACAGTAGAGTAGCTGTAGAAACTTTAGGTGGTCATGGTAGGATTGTTATAATGGGTGAGATAACTAGTAAAGCAGATGTTAATTTTAAAAAGATTGCTAAAGATGTATATAGAGAAATAGGTTATGAAGATGATATAGAAGTTGATGTTAATATTGTTCAACAAAGTTCAGATATTGCTAATGGTGTAGATACGGGTGGAGCAGGTGATCAGGGT
>CAYMZA010000031.1:0-6364 GCA_964394835.1 uncultured Gammaproteobacteria bacterium | reverse complement strand
TTCTCATGATTTAGATATTATTAATAAAGCTATAAAAAGACCATATGGAATGATATTAGCTACTGGGCCTACTGGTTCTGGTAAAACTACTACATTATATTCTTTAATTAAAATTTTAAATAAAAGAAATATTAATATCTGTACTATAGAAGATCCTGTAGAGTATGATTTAGATGGTGTTAATCAAATACAAGTTAATGAAAAGACTAATTTAACTTTTGCAGAAGGTTTAAAATCTCTTTTAAGGCAAGATCCTGATATTATGATGGTAGGAGAGATAAGGGACAAAGAAACAGCTAGAATCGCTGTTAATTCTGCTATGACAGGACATTTAGTATTATCAACATTACATACTAATGATGCTGCTACATCTTTACCTAGATTACTTGATATGGAAATAGAGCCATTTTTAGTAGCTTCTACAACCAATGCTATTATAGCTCAACGTTTAGTAGGTAAAATATGTATGAAATGTGTATATAGCTATACTTTAGATAGTAATGAAGTTGAAGATTTAAAAAAGGTTGTAGATATTGATAAGTTTCTACATACTAAAAAATTAGAAGAAATTAGATTATATAAAGGTAAGGGATGTGATGCTTGTAATAATGGATTTTCAGGAAGAATAGGGTTGTTTGAAATATTAGAATTAAAAGATGATATTAAAGATTTAATATTAGAAAGGGCTGATGCAGATACTATACGTGAAGCAGCTGTAGCTAATGGTATGATAACTATATTTGAAGATGGATTTAATAAAGTGGTAGAAGGTAAAACTACATTAGAAGAATTATTTAGAGTAACTAAACAATAATTATGTTATTTACTTACAAAACAACAAATAAAAAAGGTAAAATTAAAAAAGGAGAAATAAAAGCTTCTAATATTCATGAAGCTAGGAATATATTATTATTGAAAGAAGGTTCGGTAATATCCTTAGAAGCTGTTAGTAAAGATAAAAAAAGAAAAAGTAAAGGTACTATTGTTTTTGGAAGAATTAAAACTATAGAAAAAGTAATGTTAGCTAAACATTTATCTGTGATGATTAAGTCTGGTATGGCTATAGATAATGCATTAGAAGTTCTAGCTGATAATTCTTCACCATTACTATCTAAAAGATTAAAAGAAGTTTTAGAAGATGTTAAACAAGGTAATTCATTATCTTCTGCTTTTAAAAAATATCCTAAAGATTTTGATGTTTTATTTATAAATATGATATCTGTTGGAGAAGCAGGTGGTACTTTAGTTAAGAATTTAAATCTTTTAGCTATACAGCAGAGAAAAAGTTATGATTTGAAGAATAAGATAAAGGCAGCTTCTATGTACCCTATGTTAATATTATTAGCTGTTACTGGATTATTAATTGTAGTTTCAATATTTGTTTTACCAAAGATTCTTAATTTTTTTACAACTTTAAATGTTGATTTACCTTTAACTACTAGAATTTTAATAAGTTCATCAAAGTTTTTAATAAATAACTGGGTATTATTAGCATTTCTTTTTGTATTTTTAATAATAGGTATACAATTAATGAAACGTTTTGATAATACTAGATTAATGATACATTTATTTATTTTAAAGATACCTTTTGTAGGTAAATTAACTAGTCATATCAACTTAGCTCTATTTTGTAGAACACTAGCTTCATTATTGGAAAGTGGAATTAGTATTGATAGATCTTTACAAATAGTTTCACAAATAGTTACTAATGATGGCTATAAAAAACAAATAAATATTGTATATCATAATATTTTGAAAGGTAATTCCTTATCAGACTCTATGAGTGATAAAGAATATTTTCCTAGTTTAGTTTCTAAGATGATTAAAGTAGGTGAAAGATCTGGTAATTTAAGTGAAACTTTAGACTATTTAGCTGATTTCTATGAAACAGAAGTAGATACTACAACTAAGAATTTAGCAACAATTTTAGAACCAGCTTTATTAATATTTATTGGTTTAGTAGTTGGTTTTGTAGCTATGAGTATAATTAATCCAATATATGAATTAACAAGTAGAGTAGGTGGATAATATGAAAATAAAAGGATTTACTTTAGTAGAAGTTGTATTAGTAGTAGCTGTTTTTTTAATACTCATCTCCTCAGCTTCTTCTTTGGTAATTAATAAGACATCTAAGGAAGATTTAAATGCTAAAGTTAAAGAAGTAGTTAATATCATTAATAGAGCGCATGATTATGCTGTAAGTGGATATATGGGAGATAAGTGGGGGATTAAAATATTAGATGCTGATAGTGATTGTCAGGATAGTGGAGATTGTATTATATTATTTAAAGGTGATTCATATAGTAGTAGAAATGATGGTTTTGATGAATCAGTAGAATTAACTACTGGAGTTTATATAGAATCAGATCAAGAAAATGAATTTTATTTTAATAAAGTATCAGGTTGGTTAAGTACTAGTGAACAAGGCATATTATTGAAAAGTAATTATGGAGTTGAAAAAATTGTAACCACTACTGAAGCTGGAGTTATATATTATGGAGATTAAAGATATGAAAACAAAAGGGTTTAGTTTAGTAGAACTTATAATAGCTATAGGTGTTTTTGCTATACTTGGTGCGGGTGTTTTTAATGTTGTAACAAATACATATTCTAATTATTATGGTACTGGTGATAGACAAACGGTTACTGAATTTGCTCAGGAAGGAATAGAAGCCGTTAGAGCTATACGAGATAATAGTTGGTCAGATATCTATGATGAAGTTGGTAATACAAAAGGTGTAAGTAAAGATGGTGATGGATATTGGCAGTTTGGTGGTAGTTCAGATAGTTTAGATTCTTTAACTAGAACTATTGATATAAGTTTAGTAGATAGAGATATAAATAATGATATAGTAGCAAGCGGTACTACTGATATTAATACTGTTAAGGTTGCAATAACAGTGTCTGGCACTGGTATGGATAATTATGTTTTAACTACATATATTAGCAATTGGTCTGTATCAGAATGGGAACAAGAAAATTGGGCTGGTAGTGGTTCATCTACTTTTTGGAGAAGTGCTACTATAGCTTCTACTACTTCTAATATTGTTACTTCTACTGCTAATGAGATTAGTATAGCTCAAGTACCTTCTGGTTTTGATGATTGGGATGATTTAACTGAGATAGCTAGTAGTACTATGGGTGGTGTTGTGTATGATTTTGATTTTTCTTCTGACAATAAAACTATTTATGTTGTAGGTGATTATAATCATGAGTTTAGAGCATATGATATTAGTGATGTTCGTTCAGGAACAATAACTCATTCTTGGACATTAGATTTAAATAATAATATGAATGGTGGGTTGTCTGTTGTTGTTAATCCAAACGATGATTATGCTTATGTAGGAGCTGTTTTTTCATATACTGGTTCTCACACTATTGCTATAGTTAATTTAAATACACATGTTGCTAGTTATAGAAGCACTGGTATTACTTTTGGAAGAATTAATGATTTAGTTATTGATTCTTCGGGTAGTTATTTATATGCATTAGGAGCATATGGAAGATTATATATATTTAGTATTAGGGATAGTGGATACACCTTGACTTTAGAAAACAGTGGTCAAAAGACGACAAATACAGGAAAGATTCCTTGTTCACTTTGTCCTCCTTTAAATAAAGGATACTTAGAATCTGTAGATGAAGAATATTTGTATATAGTTACTGATGATCCCAATACTACATTTGCAAAATTAGATATTACTGATGAAACTAACGCTGTAAAAGAATATGTTTTTACTGACTCTGCTGATTTTGAAGATATTAGATATTTGGAAATAAATGGTGATTATATTAGGTTTCTGGTATCTACGGAAAATAAAAATAATGATGAAGAGTTTAGAATTATAGAAGATGATACAGAACTTGAATCTTTATCAGAAGTAGACTCATACAGTTTAAGTGGTTCTAGTTATGTATCTACAGCACATGATACAGATGGTGTAGCTTTTATGTATAATTCTGTTGGTGATATTTATTCTATTGATGTTAGCGATGTAGATAATCTTAGTGCTGGTCCATTGTCTGATACTTCACATTATTCTGCTTCTCCATCTTCACTGCCTTTTAATTATATGAAATATAGTAGTAGTTTAGGTGGATTGTTTCTATTAGAAAAAGAAACATCTCCAACTGCTTATGTCCTTAACTTCATAGAAAGACCATATGCATATGAGTATGCTAGTACTGGTAGTTTAACATCTTCAATATATGATATTGGCTCTACTAATCAAGAATTATATAGTATTACTGTAACTCAAAATGTTCCCAGTGGTTGTGATATAGATATAACATTACAAGCTAGTGATGACTATAGTTTTGCTAGTTTAGAAAATAATGTTTTTAGTGATAATAGTGTTTCATCATTTACTTCTATTATTCCAGATTCTTTAAATGGTAAAAGATATTTAAGATATATAGCTGATTTAACCTCGTGTAATAGTGGTGCAGATACTCCTACATTATATTCTGTTAAATTAAGATACAAGTAATATGAAGAAGTTAAAAGAAAAAGGATTTTCATTATTAGAAGCGGTATTATATTTAGCTATTGTTTCTATTCTTTTAACTGCCGTTGTTAATTTTCATTTAACTTTAGGAGGAACATCTAGTAAATTAAGTTCCAATATAGACACATCTCGTAATAGAAGAACAGCTTTAAGTAAAATTGATTATTTAGTTAAAAATGCAGATGGATTTTTAAAAGATAATAATGGTGATTGTTCTGATTTTTCTTCTTCTCCTAATGTTCTAGCATTATATTTCGAAGATGATACATATTTACCAGGTACTTGTGTCTCTAGTGGCGGGGGAGTTAAAATTACAGTTGATGATAATACAGTTAAAATGACTTGTTATCCAGATATTACTAATAATAGAGAATATGATTCATGTAATACTGCATCTGGTAATATTTATAATTTAACTGCTTCGGATGTATTAGTAGCTAATACAGGCTTAACATTTTCTACTTCTACACCTACTTCAACATCTAGTAGTTTCATTAGTTTGGTAACTAACTTTACTGCTATTGCATTTTCTAATAATCAAGCTCAGTTAAGATCTACTTCTACTGCCACCAGTACTGTTTCTTTACGTAATGAACAGCCAAACGGACTTGTTGCTTGGTATAAGTTTGATGATGCTGATACTAGTATATCTGTTGATAGTGCTGGTGATAATGATGCTACTTGTTATAATACTCCAACATCTGTTGATGGGTTAATGCAAGGTAGTAGTGGAGCATTTGATTTTGAAAAAGATAATAATGAATATTGTGAAGATGGTAATAGTGATGATTTAAATTTTGATACGCAACTTGGTTTTACTTTATCTGCTTGGGTTAATGTGGACTCAACAACTAATAATAAAATACACCCTATAGTTTCTAAATTGGACAATGATACTAATACTGGTTATTTATTAGCAGTAAAAAATGATAGTGGTACAAAAACTTTTATTTGTGTATATTGTGATGGTAGTAGTTGTGATGAGCCAGTTGAATCTAACACTATAGGTACTGGAACAGTATATTTTTTAGTTTGTGGTTTTGATCCTATGTATTATAATATTGTTCTATCGGTTGATGGTAATCTTAATATGTCTTCTTTTTCCAATCCCTCAGATCCATATTTTTTAGTAAATTCTGGTACTAATTTACAAATTGCTAGTACAACATATTCTAATCATGATTATTTTGATGGTTATATTGATGATGTTAGGTTATATAATAGATTTTTATCTGTATCAGAAAGATCAGCATTACAATCACAAGAAGATTAAAATGAAATATATTAATATAAAAAAAGAAGAATACAAAGGAGCTATAGCTCTTATACTAGTAATTATGATTACTACTTTAACATTAGTATCTAGTGTGGTTATTTCTTTAATTAATACTTCAGATTTAATGTCTAATTATCATTTGAGTGAAGCTGAAGAAGTTAATGTTAATATTGATGCTTGTCTCGATGATACTCTATGGCGTATAGTTAATGATAAATATGTATCTGGAGATTTTGAAATAGATGTTGGTGGTGTAAATTGTAGCTCTACTATTTCTGCTACTATTGATGGTAGTAAAACAGTAACATCTATTGCTACTTCTACTTCTGATGTTGGCACATGGGTTAAGGGTATAACTGTAATAGTTAATGTTTCTACTACACCTATTAGAATAGATAGTTATAAAGATATAATTAATTAAAATATATGGCAAAAGATATTATTGGTATAGATATTTCTGACTTTAGTATAGAAGCAGTAGCATTATCTAAAAAAAGAAATAATTTTAAAGTTAGTGGTTATTCACGTTATCGTTTATCTCCAGATATTGTAGATAATGGTAAGATTTTAGATAAAGAAA
>CAYMZA010000030.1:0-6558 GCA_964394835.1 uncultured Gammaproteobacteria bacterium | reverse complement strand
CTGGTTCTGATTTAGATACTACTTTCCCTACTGGTACTTTAGTACAATTAGGTGAAGACGTTTATTACGTTGATGGTAGTACAACAAGACTATTCACTGAAGCTGATGTGTTTGAGGCTAATAACTTTGACTGGGATAATATTATCATTGTTGAAGATTTAGACGACTACACAGATGGTGAAACTATCACTGGCGAAGAAACTGATTTATCAGGTTATATGCCAAGTGAAGGTGGTGATGATGTAGTTGTAGAGGGTGATTTAACAGTAGCTTTAGCTTCTGATACACCTGCATCTACTACTGTAGTTGGTGGTGCTGCTAGAGTTCCTTTTACTAAAATTAATTTAGTAAATGGTAGTGATACAGATGTTATTGTTGATAGTTTAGTAGCAGAAAGAACTGGTCTTGGTCAAGATGGTGCTTTTTCATCTCTTGATTTATTAGACGCTGACACAATGCTTCCTTTGAATAATTCAAGTAAGACATTAGGTTCAGTTCATACAGCTACCTTTAATGATGATTTTACAGTGGAAGCTAATTCTACAAGAAGTGTTATTATAGCAGCTAATATGGCTACATTATCTGATTATGCTGGTGAAACTCCAGTTTTAACATTGAATGCAATAACTTTAGAAGAAGGTGAATTAAGCGCTTCATTACCAATTAATGGTAATGCTATGACACTTAATGGTACTGTAACTATTGGAACCGCAACAGTTGTAGCTGGCGGTAATAATCCTTCAGCTTCTACTAAAGAAGTTGGAACCACTGATTATATTGTTAGTTCTGTTAAAGTAACAGCAGGTTCTGCTGAAGATATTACTATTGATAGAATTATCTTTACAAACAATGGTTCTGCTGATGCTGAAGATGTAGAAAACATAGATTTAATTAATTCTAATACAGGAGAAGTATTAGAAACTATTGAAAGTATTGATTCTGATAGTATTGACTTTAATAATTTAGATATTACTGTTGATAAAGGTCAGAACACAACTTTTGATTTAAGATTAGATATTATAAATGGTTCAGGAAGTACTATATCTTATGATGTTGATAAACAAGCTGATATCACTGTAACTGGTGATACATATGGTTATCAACTTTTACCTACATATACAGGAGTTAGTTCAGAACCATATTATAATGCTTCTAATACAACAATTGGTGATGGTACTACAAGAGTAGAATCAGTTGCCGTTGCTCCTTCTAATGTTACAGAAGGATTAAGTGGCGTAACTTTAGGTAAGTTTAAATTTGTTACCAAAGGTGAAGAGATGAATGTTACATCTATTGGTTGGAATTTTATTTTAACAACTACTTCAGCTTCTGCTGATTATACAGATATTACAAACGTTACTGTTTATGATGAAAATGGTGATACTGTAGCAGGCCCTAAAGACTTTACTACAGCTGTTTATACAGATGGTTCATCTATAGTTAAGGCAACAGCTACTACAACTGATACTATTACTTTTCCAGTTGGAGAAGCTATTTATACAGTAAAAGGTGATTTAAGTACTGACTTTACTGCTAATGATACAATTCAAGCTGGTATTGAGGTACTAGGTGCAACAGTAAAAGGTGATATTACTGGTAATACTATTACACCTACACCAGCTGGTAATACACAATCTACTTCTTTGACTGTTAAATCAGCTTCATTAACTGTAACAGTTGGAACTAGTCCAGCTGCACAAACAGTAGTTGCTGGCCAAGATGATTTTGTAGTTGCCACTTATATTTTAGATGGATCAACATCTGGTGATGCAGTTGAAGTAACATCTATTAAACCAAAATTAACTACAAGTGCTGATGCTTATCCTAATCAAATTTCTACTTGGGAATTATGGGATGGCACTACTGAATTAACTATTGGTGCAGAAAGCACAACTTGTAGTGGATCTAATTGTAATACCGCTGGTGGTAGCTCAACTACAACATTAACATTAGCAAATGATGCTTTAATAGTTTCTGCAGGTGGTAGTAAAACTATTACTGTTAAGGTTAATATTGGAACTGGTGCAACATCTGGTGATTTTGCAGTAGGTTTACAAGGCGGAGGTTTAACAGCTGTTGATACTGATGCTCAAACAGTTACTCCTAGTATTACTGGTGCTAATGGTCAAACTATGACATTAGCAACTGGTGGTACTTTATTAGTAGCTCTTGATGCAGAGCCATCAGATACAGTAGTTGCTGGCAATACTTCAGATATTGCTTCTTTCATATTAGAAGCTAAATACGAAGGAATTGATATTAATTATCTAGGATTTACAGTTCAAGATCCTGATGGTGGTATTGTTGGTGGTGCTGATGAAGTAACTACTTTATATCTTTATGAAGAAGGTGGAACAGATGCACTTGGTTCAGTTGCTATAACTGGTGCTAATGCTACTATTACTCCATCTGGTATGAGTTTAGATATTAATGAAGAAAAGACTTATGAAATTAAAGCTTTATTTTCTGATTTAAATGGATCTTCACCAGCAGAATCTGGAGCTGGTCTTAAATTCTTACTGTCTAATATTGATGTTACTGGATCTTCACCAGGTTCAAGTTCAGTAACGGTTAGTGGTACAGGTACAGCATTTAATTCATTTTCAATGTTTAAGAGCCTACCAACTGTAACACAAATAGATATTGATGGTGGTGATGTAATCACAGGTAATGATACATTTAATTTGAAGAAATTTAGCGTATCTTCTGATACTAGTCCAGTTGGATTATTCAAATTTACATTTGGTGTATCTACAACTACAGTTAGTTTAACTGATACTGGTTATTATCTATATGAATCTGATTCAGAAGGTGATATGGGAGATCTAGTTTCTCAAGGAGGCGATGTAACAGTAATTCATAATGATGGTGCACAAAGTGCTGTTGTAGAAGTGTACTTCGATAAAGATAATGATAGTGCTGCTGGCGTTGGTGAACATTTATATTTCACTGGTACTAAGTACTATACATTAAGAGGTACAGTAACAGGTCATGATGGAACTGCTGACAATGAAAGTATTTCCACAGTATTTGCTGGTGATAATGCTTTTGCAAATACTAGTGCAGAAAATGCGGCTTCTATTGATGGAGATGCTGCTGATGACTTTATTTGGTCAGACTTAAACTTTGATTTATATTCTACAACTACAGCTACTACTACTATTGGCTGGTTTAATGGATATAGATTACCTGGAATAGAAGATACTTCATCTACTGGTGATGTAATTACAGATTAGTTTTTATATAACTAATTGCATAGTAAAAGGAGCCTTTAAGGCTCCTTTTACTATTGTTAAATATGTTTACAAAATAGTATATTAAAGATATAATCAATGAGTTGAAATATGTTAATATTAAAAGTATGAAAATATTTAAAAAATTATTGTTTTTCTTTATTTTAGTTATTATTATAATTTTGTCTGTTTATTATTATAATAATTGGAGTGTTAATAAAAGAAATCAAGAAAAAAATGATCTAATTACAAGAATATCAGAGTTTAATATTTTAGATGAAGATTTAGATGAATCTTTAGTTGATAAGTACAAAGAGTTATTTATTGAAAAAAGAGATTTATTTTTAGAAAATCCTGATAGTTTGTCTATTTTTAATAATTTATTAGATATGGGTATTTATAAACAATTAGTAGGTGATTATTATGGTGCTGAAGAAATTTGGCTTTATGCTTCAACATTATTTTCTGAAAGTCCTGCTTTAAATGGAAACTTAGCACATTTATATAAATATTTTATACATGATTTTAATAAAGCAGAAGAATTTTATTTAAAAGCATTAGAAGTAGCCGGTGTTAATCATTATACTCATTTTCATGAATTGTATGGGTTGTATAGATATCAATTAGAGGACAAGGAAAAGACAGTTGATATTTTATCTAGGGCGATAATTGAAATGCCTAATAATATTAATATTTATTTATTATCTGCTCATTATTATGAAGATATTAGTGATATTAATAAAGCAATTTATTATTACAATAAAGCATTGGAGATTAACCCAGATAGTGAAGTTGCTATAAATGGTTTAAATAAAATACAATAATATAAGCAAGTATGATTTTAGTTAAAAATTTTGAAAAAGTTATTGAGAAAATAATTAAAATATTTGTACCAATAATTTTTTTTATTCCACTGTATGTTAATTCAGACTTCTATTTTCCATTTATAACTCCAAGAAATTTTATTTTTAGAATAATAGTTATTGTGCTATTTTTTTTATATTTAATGTTATTAGTGCATAATAAAGAAAAATATAAACCAAAAATTAATAGTATATTATTAACCTATTTAGCATTTATTTTTATATTGACTATTAGTAGTTTAATTAATGGAGATTTTAGTTATGGTTTTTGGGGTAATTATGAAAGAATGGGAGGATTAATTAATTTTTATTATTTATTTTTCTTTTTATTAATTATTTTAGGTATTTATAGAAAAGAGAAGGCAAATATTTTTTTATTAAGAGTCACTTGTTTTGTATCATTTATAGTTGCTTTTATTGCATTAGCTCAATATTTTAATATAAGTTTATTTATTGAATCAGCTGGTGGATCAAGAGTTTCTTCTTCTCTGGGAAATCCAACATATTTAGCTACTTATTCTTTATTTCATTTATTTTTTGCTGTTTATTTACTATTACAAGATAAAAAATCACGTTTGCGATTTGAATTATTTTCTTTTTATATATTAGATGTTATTTTATTGTTTTTAAACTTTAAATTTTATAATACTGATATAGAAGGTCCTTTAAGTTTAATAATTAAAAATCCTCTTCTCTTAATATTTTTTATTTTACCTCAAATATTTTTACATATTAATTTTTTTAATTTAAAATTTAAAAAAAGTATAGTTAACTTAAGTTATAAGCTTTATTTTTTAGCTATTATTTTAATTAATTTTTTAGCTTTATTTTATACAAGTACAAGGGGTGCTCTTGTAGGTTTGTTTGCCTCTATATTTTTAATATTAATATTTTTACTATTCAGTAAATATATAAAAAGAAAGTTTAAGTATTTGATTATAATTTTATTATTTACCTTTTTATTTTTAATAACTAGTATATTTATTTTTAAAGATAATAATATTATTCAAAATAATAGCACACTTAGAAGAATTTCTTCTATATCCTTAACAGATGCTACAACTGAATCTCGTTTATTAACATGGAAATCATCTTTGTATGGTTTCGCTGATAAGCCTGTGTTAGGTTGGGGTGAAGAAAAATTTAATGTTGTTTTTAATAAATATTTTCCTGTTGATATTTTTAAAGACATTGGTTCTAGGGTTTGGTTTGATAGACCTCATAATATTTTTTTACAACATTTAATTCATGGTGGAATTTTAGGTTTGTTGGCTTATTTCACATTATTTGTTTTTGTTATTAAATCTTTGTTTAAAGATTATAAAGAAGAAAAAAAATTGAAGGAGTTATTGATCTTTGGCGGTTTATTCATTGCTTATTTTGTTCAGAATTTTTTCGTTTTTGATAGTTTAAATACAGACATATTATTTATATTGTTTTTAGTAATTATAATATTTTTAAATAAAAAATGGATAGAATTAGATAATGAGAAAAAGAAAGAACCATTAAAATATATTAATACTTTATATATTTTTATAATATTATTTTTCATGCTTATAATTTTATATGTTTTTAATATTAATCAATTATGTATAAATAAAAATTTTGTTAAAGGAATTAAGAGTATTAATGAAAATACAATAATTTTTGATAAAGATAACAATGATGAATTAATAGAAACTATAAATAAATCATATCTTGGTAAATTTGAAATGAGACAAGTTTATACAGATAAGGTTATATTTTTATTAAATAATAATAATCTATCTAGGGAAGATAAGATTAAGTATATAAATATTGCAGAAGAAGAATTATTAAAAAGCATAGATGAACAATCAGATAATATTCGTCACGCAGCATTTTTAATGCATTTATATTTAGAAGCAACAGAATTAGATGTAGAGTATTCTTTAAAAAATATTGACTTGATTAATAAGTATGTACATTTAAGTCCAGAAAGAACCCAAATTTATTATTCATTAGGCAGATCACATATGGCCTTAAATAATTTAGAGGATTCAGAAAAAGCTTTTATAAAAGCTATGGAATTATCACCAAATGTATTTGAAAGTTATTTAAATTTGATATTTTATTATTTAACAGTTAAAGATATAGATAATGCTAATTTATACTTAGATCAGTTATTAAGTAAAAATATTTTAATAAAGTCTGATGATTACAGTAGTTTGGCGCAAATATACTTTGTAAATAATTATCCTGATATAGCAATTGATTTATTACATAAATCAATTGAGGTATATCCTGATAGTACAAAATTATTATCCCAATTAATTTTTTACTATACTAGAGAGAATAATAGAGATGACGCTTTATTATATTTAGAAAAGCTTTCTAATATAGATTCTCAATTAAGTCAAGATATTAAAAATACTTTATCACTATAAATTAAAACATCTTCCCATACAACTCTTCAGTTTTCTGTAGAGTTGTATTTAAGTTAA
>CAYMZA010000029.1:0-6938 GCA_964394835.1 uncultured Gammaproteobacteria bacterium | reverse complement strand
CTACTGATGAAGCAGTTTTAACAGCTCGTTTAATAGATCGTTCTATTAGACCATTGTTTAAAGAAGCAGAACGCAATGATGTTCAAGTAGTTGTGACAGTACTATCATATGATGGTGTTAATGATCCAGACTTTCCTGCTACTATAGCGGCAAGTATTGCTTTGGGTATTTCATCTATACCTTGGGCTGGTCCTTTAGCAGCTATTAATTTAGGTAGAGTAGATAATCAATGGGTTATTAATCCAACTGTTGAAGCTAAACAAAAAAGTGACTTAGAATTATTTGTTTCTGGTTCTAAAGATCAGATTATAATGATTGAAGCGGGCGGACAAGAGGTTAAAGAAAATGATATGTATGATGCTATTGAATTTTCTAGCAAACATATTAATAAAGTGGTAGATTTTGTAGAGAAAGTTATAAAAAAAGCTGGAATACCCAAGAAAGAAAAAGTTATTGATAAAGAAAAAGAAATTTTAGCTCAAAAAGTAAGAGAAAAGGTTGAAGAAGTGCTAGCTAGTAATAGTATTGAAGATTGTTTTCATGAAGATAAGTGTAAAATGAAAGATGCTATCTCTGAAGTTAAAGAAAAAGTTAATGAAGTTTTAAAAGAAGATAGTGAAGTTACTAAAGATATGAGATCTATGGGTTTAAGTATCATTGATGAAGCTTTAGAAAAAACTTTTAAATCTCTAGTGCTTAATAAAAAGAAAAGACCTGATAAAAGAGGCTTAGATGATATTAGATCATTATCTGCTGAAGTAGGATTGTTACCAAGAACACATGGTAGTGGGTTATTTGATAGGGGTGAAACTCAAGTATTGTCTGTGGTTACGTTAGGTTCTCCTGGTGATGAACAAACATTAGATACCATGGAAGAATCTGGTACTAAGAAATATATGCACCACTATAACTTTCCAGGGTATTCTGTTGGCGAGGTTAAACCCTTAAGAGGGCCTAGTAGAAGAGATATAGGTCATGGGGCTTTAGCAGAAAAAGCATTAATTCCAGTTTTACCAAATAATGATGACTTCCCATATACTATTAGAGTAGTATCTGAAGTATTAGGTTCTAACGGATCTTCTTCTCAAGCATCTATATGTGGTTCTACACTATCATTAATGGATGCAGGTGTTCCAATTAAGGCTCCTGTGGCAGGTATAGCTATGGGATTAGTACTAGATGATAATAATTCAAATAACTATGCTATTTTAACAGATATTCAAGGTATAGAAGATCATGCTGGTCATATGGACTTTAAAGTAGCAGGTACAGAAGAAGGTATTACAGCTATACAACTTGATATTAAATTAGGTGGTATTAGTTTAGATATAGTTAAAGAAACTTTAGGTAAAGCAAGGGAAGCAAGATTAAAGATTTTAAAGGTTATGAGCCAAGCAATATCTGGTGTTCGTGCTGATTTGTCTCAGCATGCTCCTCGTATTACAACATTACGAATTGATCCTGAGAAGATAAGGGATGTTATTGGATCAGGGGGTAAAATAATTAATGAAATTATTGATACTTGTAATGTAGCTATGGATATTGAGCAAGATGGTTTAGTTATGATTACATCTGTTGATGGAGAAGGTGCTAAAAAAGCTAAAGAATGGGTAGAAAACTTAACTAGAGATATTGAAAAAGGAGAAATATATGAAGGTAAGGTTTTAAAAATAATTACTGATAGGAATAGGGGTAATGAGTTAGGGGCTATTGTAGAATTATTACCAGGTAAAGATGGCATGGTACATATTTCTCAAGTTGCTCATGAAAGAATTGATAAGGTGTCTGATAAGATTAAAGTGGGTGATGTAGTCAAGGTTAAAGTAATGGATGTTGATAAAGAAAAAAATCGTATTAGTCTATCAATGAAAGAACTATTACCAAGAACCAGCAAAGATACTGAAGATGATAGAAAAAGAAAACCTCGTTTTTTTAAGAAATAATATATAGCTTGTGAATATTTTTTCACTTTTACATTTTAAGAAAAAGAAGATTAATATTAAGATTATTTTAATATTAGTCTTTTTTATTGTTTCAATAATCTTAGGATTTATTATACCAAATACTTCTAATGCAGAAGTTAAAGATTTTTTACCAGACAATACTTCATTTTATTATCATTGGACAAGTAAAAATACTTTTTTAAATTCATTTGATAATCCTTTTTTAGATAAACAACTTTCTGAAGATAAGATAAATAATTTAAACGATATATTTAATGAATCTTCTAATAATATTCAAGAAATAATTTGGTTTAGAGTAGGAGATAATAAAGAGGATCATTATTTGTTACTTTTTTCTAGGTTACCATATAAGTTTTTAGATGAAATAGAGAGTGATACTTATTTATTTAAGAAAATAGATAAAAGAATTATTTTAGTAACAGAAAATCAGGAAGTTTTAGATAGTGTTTCCTTATCTGATAATTCAAAGTTTAATATTAGTACTTTTGATAAAGGAATTAATATATATTGGAAGCTGGGGTACTCTGAAGATATATTAAATAATACTTTTCCATTATTATCTACTAGAGATACTTTTGTAAATATTTCAGAAAAGAAAAAAAAGCAGATTATTAATATTTTTCAGAAGAATAATGATAGTTTTGTAAAAAAAGATAAGTCGCTATTACAAATACCAAAAGATTTTGATAGTATAATTAGTTTTAACTCTAGTTCTACAATTAATTTTTCTAATTTTGTGTATGATAATATACTTTTATCTCAATTTTATTCTTTACCAATATATTATGATGATAAAAGTGTAAAAGAGTATTTATTAAAGGATAATATAATTATTCAAGATGAAAATAGTTGGTTAATGATTAATAATGATCATTATAATATATCAAACTTTAGAAACTCTTTTAATTTAGAAGAAGTTAAAAAAACATTATCTGATGGTACATTGTATACAGAATTAGTGTTTAATGAAGAAGAAAAAAGTATAGATCATAGTTTTAAGGAGTATAGTTACTGGCAAGTGGATAATTTATTTGGTATTGAGTTAAATAAGTATAATTATTTAAGTAATAGGCAGTATTTAATAGAGGATATATTAAGTGATTATATATATTTAGGTGAATTATGGAAAAACTATATTTCAAATACGGATATTGTAGAAGACTTTATTCATTTTAAGGTTAACAAACTACCCAAGGGACAATTAAGAGAATATTTAGAAAAGTATAATGTTACTAGTTTAGATCTATTATCATATAGTAATAGTATGGTTAAGGGATATGTCATTATATTTTAATAATTATCTACCTGTGGATAACTTGTTAGTATTCTTTGCTACTTTTTATTCATCTTGTCAATAAATAAAAATACAACATCATATTTTGTCTAATATTAGCTAAGATTTATCTTTGACTTTTAGCTTGATATATGATATACTTAATGTAGATAAAGTTCATTACTATTATTTGAAGATTTGCACATCAAGATATTTGGTGTATAAATCTTCCTATTCTACTGTTTTTTAAATATTAAGGAATGACCTGACCATTCCTACTCAAAAATAAAAAACAAAAATATAAAAAGGATCATCCTATGTTCAAACATGAGATCGATACCATTAAATGGTAGAATAGTTTAGCTCTAGAGTCAGAATGAGCAGTATGATATTTTTACAAATTAAAATCTTAGCCAATTTTAACTTACAAAAAGTTTGCAAAGTGATTTGTAAAAATAACAAGGGCGCATGTCCACCTACAAAATAACAAAAACGAGGCACGGTATGCGCCTTTTACATTTGTTAAAAAACATTGATTTATTTGTTATAATTTGCTAAACTAGATTAGTTAAAATAAAAGAAATATATGAAAATTGATAAAAAATTTATAGAAGAAAGAAAGGTAGAATTAGAAGAAAGAAAAAAAGAAGTGTTAAGAGAACTAGAGAATGATGCTGTTAAAGTAGCGGAGCATGATTATTCTGCTAAGTTTATTGACTATGGTGATAAGGACGATGAAAATGCAGCTGAGGTAGCAACTTTTGAGAAAAACTTATCTTTAGAAAAAACTTTAGAAGTTTCTTTATACAATGTAGATAAGGCTTTAAAGAAAATAAAAGAAGGTAACTACGGTTTGTGTGAAAAATGTGATAACCCAATTGATGTTAAAAGGTTAAAAGCATTTCCTTCAGCTACTGCTTGTATGGATTGTAAGAAAAAACATTTATAATGTTTAAATATTTTACAAGTTTAATATTATTACTTCTTGTAGATAGATTTACTAAATTATATTTTTTAAAAGAACCATCTTTGAATGGTTTTTTTGATTTACATTTAAATAATGGAATAGCCTTTTCTTTACAAATACCTTCTTTCTTAATTTATACTTTTATTATTTTAACACTCTTTATTTTACTATTTATTTGGTTGAAACATTTTTATTTAAAAAGTATTTTAATATGGCCTTTGGGTTTTATAATATTAGGTGCTTTAAGTAATCTATTGGACAGAATACAATATGGTGGTGTTATAGACTTTATTGATATGCCATATTTTACAGTTTTTAATTTATCAGATGTGTATATAACTACGGGGGTTATTTGGTTAATATATTATCAGTTTAAGAAATAATTTGACAAAAGATTGATTAAAGTTTAATATCAAATTGTTCGAGAAAAGCGATTTAAGAGAGGCATGGGTTAGTCTTAATTTATTTAACATATTTAAGCTGGCGGGCATATTGAATATGTATAAAAATTAAACAAAAATAAAAACTTCGCTTTTCTTGGACTATACTGTAATGTATAGTTTTCTCATTCGTCTTACTATATATAGGGAACATTAACAATTATAATTCTCTTCAGGAGATTGTATTTAAAGAATATAGTCTCCTGAAGAGAATCTCTTGGACGCTTCATGTGTCTTAGGATGAAAGTCGATCATTCTATTTTCTCTTAAGGCCTTGAAGTCTAACAATAAAAATATGTTTAAAGCATTATATGGTTTTTTTAACATGATATTTTTATTAATCTTGTTCAAGATGTTCGCTCCAGGGTTGTTCGTTTTAGTTGTTGATCTATTAACTACAATTGTAGCCTTGATCAATGAAGCCATTGACTCCATAGGGAGCAACAATTATTACTAGATCAAGTTTTACTTGATTTAGTAAAAACATTATAAAGGACTGGTTTATCCGGTCCTTTTCCTTTTATTAAAATATTGTTAAGATATACTATATGAAAAAAGTAATAATATTATTTATAGTTTTAATTTTATTGTATGCAAGTTTTTCTTTTAAAAAAGAAGAAGAAATTAAGTTACCAAAAACAGTAGACTATGTAGAAATAAAAGAAATTAGTACAAGTACAGAAGATGTTATAGATATTGTTACAAGTATAGAAGAAGTAGAAATAGTTAAGGATATAAATTTAGATATTCCCTTTACTTCTCAGGCTCCTACAACTAATTGGGATGAACCTTTTCAAAATGCTTGTGAAGAAGCTAGTATTTTAATGGTTGATTATTATTATGCTAATGAAGAATTACCAAGTAATGAAGAAATAGAAATTATTTTATTAGATATGGTCGAATGGCAAGAAAATAATTGGAAAGAACATTCTAACCTACCTATTATCAAAGTAGCAGATTTAGTAAAAGAATTATTTGGGTATAGTACTGAAATAATTCAAGATTTAAATGAAGAAAAAATAGAAAGTTATTTAGATAATGGTTATCCTATTATAGTTCCGGCTAATGGTAAGCTTTTAGATAATCCTAATTTTAGAAATGGTGGTCCAGAATATCATATGTTGGTTATAAAAGGATATGTTGATGACAAATATATAACAAATGATCCAGGTACAAGAAACGGATTTGAGTTTATTTATACTAAAGAAAATTTATTAGAATCTATTGCTGATTGGGATAATGAAAAATCCCATGCAGACACGGGATTAAAGAATGGTTTAATTATATATCTTGATTAAGATAGAATGGTATTATTTATTTTTAATTTAAACTTATAATTTAAATAGTTAGCAGCAGTTTGACAGTAATTCATTCTTTCTACAAAAATAGAGAAGTAGTCCATCAAGTCAGTAATTTTAGTATCAAGAGTTAATACTAAACTTATTGTCTTTTTTTTATTATCAATTATTAGTTTATTATCAGTTACAGCATAGTTAACTCTGTCATGGATATCTTTTTTAATATTTTCTTTACTTTTGTTAATTACTCTAGAACGATGTACGTCTGATTTATCAGCTATAATCAAACAAGCAGTTATTTTATCAACTATTTTTAAGTCATCTTTGTCATGAGAAACAATAGCTTGTGTTATTTTAGAAACATCGTCTGGATTATCTATATTATTGATATAGCATTGAGAAAATAGCATTGCGCCCCAATAATGATGTTGAGTTCTTCCTAAAAAATTACCCATATCATGGCACCAACCAGAAATAGCTGCTAATTCTTGATTAGTTTTATTTAAATTCATTTTCCTAGCTATTTTTTTAGCCCTATCACTAACAATATCTGAATGTCTTTTACCATGGTCAGTGTATTTTAATGCAGTAAGATATTTTTCTGTTTGAGATATGAAAGAATTAATTCTAGTATCTTTTTTTACACTTATTAAATTTAATTTCATATTTCTTCTTTATTTTCTTTTTTCTTTTTTAAAGAATCTTTTAATGTTTTTCCAGCTTTAAACTTAGGTACAATAACTGCTGGTATTTGTATTCTTTTACTAGGATCTCTTGGGTCTACACCGCCCCTTGAAGCTCTTTCTTTAGCTGAGAACGTACCAAACCCTGTTAAGGTTATTCTACCACCATTCTGTAATGTTTCTGTTGTAAAATCCATGAAAGCTTGTAAAACCTCTTCAGTATCTTTTCTACTCATCCCAGCTTTAATAGATACTGCTTCTATTAATTGTGATTTTTTCATAAATTTATTTAATTTATAATTTCTCTTAAAAG
>CAYMZA010000028.1:0-7441 GCA_964394835.1 uncultured Gammaproteobacteria bacterium | reverse complement strand
CTAAAACTTATCATAATATTATATTAACAAAAATAAATAAAAAAATCTACTAAATAGTAGATCTTTCTGTATATAATGTATATTAATTAAAACCCTTCGTAATCTCTCATTACTAGTTGAGCGTCTATTTGTTTAACTGTTTCAATAATTACAGCAACAACGATTAATAATGAAGTGCCGCCTAGAGATATTGTAGCTATACCTGTTATTGGAGCAACAACTAAAGGTAATATAGCAATAACACCTAAGAATAATGCTCCGGCTAATAGTATTCTTATAGAAACAGAGCTTAAATAACTAGAAGTATGTCTTCCTGGTCGTATACCTGGTATAAATCCACCTTGTTTTTGTAAGTTTTCAGCAATTTGATCTGGTTTAAAGATAACTGAAGTATAGAAATATGCAAACATAACAACCATAATAAAATAAAAGACACCGTAAAAAGTTTGATTCTTGAATATATCTATAATCCATTGAGAACTATTTGCTATAAATGAAACATCTGAATTTATAAAAAACTGAGCTACCATTGGAGGAAAAAGAATAACTGAAATAGCAAAGATAATTGGGATAACTCCAGCTTGATTTACTCTTAATGGTAAATGTGTTTTAACACCTCCCATACTCTTTTGACCAACCATATGTCTAGCATATGAAACCGGAATATTTCTTTGACCTTCTGTAATTAAAACTATACCCGCTATAGTTACTAAAGCTATTACTACAAATATAATTAAGTTTAAAACCATTGTATTATCAATAGCTTGTGTAGTTTGTAATAATGTTTGAGGTAAACGACTTACAATACCAGCAAAAATTAATAAAGAAACACCGTTACCAATCTTCTTTTCAGTAATTAACTCACCTAACCACATTAAAAATACTGTGCCTGCAGTAACAATTAATAATGTTGATAATAATTGCATACCAGAAACATCAGCTAGTAATCTACCACCTGTTTGATTAGATAATAGTTTAATAAATCCAAAACCTTGTATAAATGCTAACGGTATAGTTAATAATCTAGTATATTGATTAATCTTTTGTTGACCATATTGTCCTTCTTTAGATAAAGCTTCTAGCTTAGGAACAATCATTACTAATAATTGAAATATAATAGAAGAAGTAATATATGGGCCTACACCCAACATTACAACAGAAAAGTTTTGCATAGCTCCACCAGAAAACATATTTAATAGTCCCATGGCATCATCACCACCTTCAAATATACTTTTTACATCTTGAGCATTAATACCTGGTATTGGAATATGAGCAGCTATTCTAAAAACTACTAATAAAGCTAAAACATACATAATACTATTACGCACATCTTTAACTTTCCAAATTTGTCTTAATTTAGACAACATAATTATTTTTTATCTTCTTGTTTATTATCTTTTTTTTCTTCTTTTTTACTAAAACCTACTACTTTAACTTGACCTCCTGCTTTTTTAATAGTTTCTTCAGCAGTTTTAGAAAAAGCATTAGCTTCAACAGTTAGTTTTTTATTTAACTTACCATTACCTAATATTTTAACTCCATGCTTAATTGTACTAATTAAACCTAATTTATGCAAAGCACGAGCATTAATAGTATTACCATCTTTAAAATTATTATCTAAATCTTCAATATTAACAACAGCCATTTTAGTATTTAAAGATTGAAAACCTCTTACTTTTGGAATACGTAAAAGATAGCTTTTCATACTACGTAAAGATAAGCCTGATTTACCACCAGATCTAGATCTTTGACCCTTCATACCTCTAGTAGAATAATTACCTTTTCCAGAAGCATTGCCACGCCCACGTCTTTTTCTATTACGTTTGACTGAATTATCTTTTTCTAAATTATGTAAACTTAACATAGTTTTTATTTATCTTTCTTAATATCTTGTTTAATCACTTTAGTTTCTTTTTTAGCCTTATCAATTGCTTGAGGTATAAATGAATTTAATGCTTTAATGGTAGCCTTAGCATTATTTACTTTATTATTTGTACCTAATATTTTAGCTACAACATCTTTAACTCCAGCTAACTCTAAAACAATCCTTACTACACCACCAGCTTTAATACCAGCACCTTTTCTACCTGGTTTCATCATAATCTTAGAAGCACCTAATTTAATATTTACTTCGTGAGGAATGGTATCATTAATTATTGGTACATTTGTAACATGTTTTTTAGCTTGAGTTACAGCCTTACCTACAGATAAAGCAACATCTGCTCCTTTAGCTATACCAAGTCCAACTCTACCTTTTTTATCACCAATAACCATACAAGTTCTGAATCTCATTCTTTTGCCACCAGCCATTACCCTAGTAACACGTGCTAAATCAACAATCTTTTGTTCAAATTCTTCAGCAGGTTTCTTAAAAGGTTTACGACCCTTACGAAATGGTTTACGCATTGGTCTTTTATTAACTGCAGGATTATTATTTACTTGTTTTTCCTTTGTATCACTCATTTATTTTAATTAAAATTTTATACCTTGTTTTCTAATACCTTCTGCTAAAGCTTTAACTCTACCATGGTATTTATATGCTCCTTTATCAAAAATAATTTCAGAAATCTTTTTTTCTTGTAATTTCTTACCAGCTAATTCTCCTACTTTATTAGCTATATCTACTTTATTACCCTTACCTTTTATTTCTTTATCACTAGCTGCAATTAAAGTAGTTTTATTTATATCATCAATAGCTTGAATATATATATGTGAAATACTTCTAAAAACAGAAAGACGAGGTCTTTTACTTGTACCAACTATTTTTGATCTAGACCTTTTTTGTCTACGAAAATATTTTTCTCTTTTGATTTTATTTATATCTTTCATATTTTTATATATTATTCTGATTTAACAACTTTACCAGCTTTTCTACGTATTACTTCATCATCATATTTAATTCCTTTTCCTTTATATGGTTCTGGTTTTTTAACTGCTCTAATTTCAGCTGCTACTTGTCCAACTTTTTGTTTATCAATACCTGAAATCTTAATTTTATTCTTCTCAACTTCTGCTTCAATATCTTCTGGTATATTATATTCTATAGGATGAGAAAATCCAACTTTTAATACTAATTTCTTACCTTGTAATTCTGCCTTATACCCAACACCATTAATTTCTAATGTTTTACTATATCCTTCTGTAATACCTATTATAGCATTTTTTAATAGTGATCTACTTAAACCCCATAAAGATTTATCTGATTTACTTTCTGGATTCTCAACAGTTAATATTAATTGACTATCTTTTTCTTCAATATTAACTTTCTTATCTATATTTACAGTTAAAGATCCTTTAGGTCCTTTAAAATCAACTACAAAATTATTCAATTCGTCTTTATTGATTTTTACTTCTACACCCTTAGGTATTTCAATTGGTTTTTTTCCTATTCTTGACATATGTTTATATTACCAAATTTCACAAATTAATTCTCCACCTATATTTTGTTTTTCTGCTTCTTTGTTTGTTAGAATTCCTTTAGAAGTAGATATTACAGATGTACCGTAATAATTTAAAACAACAGGTATTTCTTTACCAGAAACATAAATTCTTTGCCCTGGAGAAGATATACGTTTTATATGATGAATTACTGAACCTTGAGATGTATATCTTAAGTTAATCTTTAATTCATCAAAATTACCAGTTTTAATTTTCTCTACATTACCAACAAAACCTTCTCTTTCTAATACTTTAGCTATATTAAACTTAAGTTTAGAGAATGGTAAAACTACCTCTGGCTTTTTAACTGCCACAGCATTACGAATTCTTGTTAACATGTCTGCTATAGGATCTGTCATAGATATTTTATTACTTTATATTTATATTATTATTACCAAGATGATTTAGTTATTCCTGGTATTTCACCTTTCTCTGCTAATTCTCTGAAGCAAATACGGCATAGATTAAACTTTCTCATATAAGAACGGTTTTTACCACAACGCCAACATCTTCTAACTCTTCTTGTAGAAAACTTTGGTTTTTTGTTTGACTTTGCTATTTGTGATTTTATTGCCATATTTATTTCTTATTCTTTTTAAAAGGAAAGCCTAATGCTTTTAACAGTGCTAAACCTTCTTTATTATCTTTAGCTGTTGTTGCTAATGTAACTTCTAAACCATGGATCTTTTCTAAACCTTCTGAACCTATTTCTGGAAAAACAATATGTTCTTTTAATCCCATAGTATAGTTACCATTACCATCAAAACCTTTTTTAAGGTCTAAACCATAGAAATCTCTAAATCTAGGTATGGTAACGTTAACTAATTTGTATATAAAGTCATACATCCTATCTCCACGTAAGGTTACTTTACAGCCTATACTCATACCTTCACGAAGTTTAAAATTAGAAATAGATTTTTTAGCTTTAGTTATTACTGGTTTTTGTCCAGAAATCTTTTCTAAAACATCAGAAGCAAACTCTATCCATTTTTTATCTTGAGTAGCTTTACCTAAACCTATATTTAAAACGACCTTACTCACTTTAGGGACTGCCATAATATTAGGCAACTTTAACTCATCCTTTAGTGTAGGCCTTATTTCTTTATTAAATTTTTCTTTAAATTTACTTTTCATAACTTTAATCAATTATCTCATTACATTTTTTACAAAATCTAGATTTTTGTTTATTTTCTAAAATCTTAATACCTAAACGACTAGCTTTATTGCATTTAGGACATAACAACATCATATTACTTACTCTAACAGGACCATTAAACTGAATTCTTTGCCCTTTTTCACCTTTTTTCTGTGATTTAATATGTTTATACATTGTGTTAATACCCTCAACAACAACCCTGTCCATGTCAGGTAGTATTTGTATTACTTTACCAGTTTTACCTTTATCTTTACCAGCTGTAATACTAACTTGATCATTTATTTTAATCTTTTGTTTCATATTATAATACCTCCGGTGCTAAGGATACTATTTTATTATATCCTCTAGCTCTTAATTCTCTAGCTACTGGCCCAAAGATACGAGTACCCTTAGGTTCTTTTTTTTCTTTTTCAACTATAACAACAGCATTTTCATCAAAACGAATATATGTACCATTTTTTCTTCTTATTTCTTTTCTTTGTCTAACAATAACAGCATGTAAAACTTGACCTTTTTTTACTTGAGAATGTGGTTGTGCTGCTTTAACGGTAATTGTAATCATATCACCTATTCGTGCATATCTTTTTCTGTAACCACCTAAAACCCTAATGCATTGAACTAACTTTGCACCAGAATTATCAGCACTTTTTAACATTGACCTGTGTTGAATCATATGATTACTTTATTTTCTTAATTACTCTAAATCTTTTACTTGCAGACAATGGACGACATTCTTGAATTACAACTTTATCACCTACTTTATATTCATTCTTTTCATCATGAACTTTATATTTCTTAGATGTTTTGTATCTTTTTTTATATTTAGAATGTACTTTAATACTAGTAACACTAACTACAATAGTTTTATCCATTTTAGTGCTTACTACTTCACCTTCTAATTTTCTTTTAATTACTTTATCCATTGTTCTTTATTTATCTTTTTTACTTTCTGCTTCAACTCTTTTTTCATTTAAAACAGTTAATATTTTAGCTATATCTCTTTTAATAACTCTAACATCTCTAATATTTTTCATTTGATTATTAGCAATACTAAATCTATGCTCTCTAGTCTTATTTCTTAACTTAGACAGTTTTTCGTTTAATTTTTCAATATCTAATTTTCTAATTTCTTTTATCTGCATATTATATTAATTCTTTTGTTATAAACTTAGTTTTAACAGGTAATTTATACCCCGCTAATTCCATAGCTCTTTTAGCTGTTTTTACATCTATATCTTTCATTTCAAATAGTACAGTACCTGGTTTAACAACAGCAACATAATGATCTACATCACCCTTACCTTTACCCATTGGCATTTCATTACCCTTGGCTGTAATTGGTTTATCTGGAAAAATACGAATAAATACTTCAGCTCCCCTTTGTACATGACCAACCATAGCTCTACGAGCTGATTCTATTTGTCTAGCTGTAACCCAACCAGATTGTAGACTTTTCAAACCATAATCACCAAAACTAATTTTGGTCATTCTAGTAGCTTTGCCTTTAATCTTATCTCCTCTATGCCACTTTCTATGTTTTACTTTCTTTGGTGCTAACATATTTATTTCTTATTATCTACTTTTTCTAAATCTTTTCCAGAAAAAAGTTTAACAGTTTTCTTTGGTACTTCTTTCTTTTTATCTTCTTTTGCTTTTTTATCAAACCATTCTCCTTTATATATCCATACTTTTACTCCAATAACTCCGTAAATTGTATTTGCTACACCTCTACTATAGTCAATATCTGATCTTAAGGTATGTAATGGTATTTTACCTTGAGTTAATTTTTCTGAACGAGCAATTTCTACACCATTTAATCTTCCGCCTATTATAATTTTAACTCCTTTAGCTCCAGCTTTCATTACTTTAGTAATATTTTGCTTCATTACTCTTCTAAATGGCATTCTTTTTTCAATATCATCGGCAATAGCTTGAACTATAATATTCGCAGAAAGATTAGGGTTAGATACTTCAGTAATATTAATCTTTAATTTAGTATCTTTAGCTAAGTATTTCTTCTGTATTTTCTTTTGTAAGTCTTCAATACCAGCACCACCTCTACCAATTATTAGACCTGGTTTAGCAGCACTAATATTTACATTAATTTCACCTCTACTTCTTTCAATTTCTATTCTGTCAATACTAGCATCTTTTAAAGTTGTTTTTAAAAATTTTCTAATAGATACATCTTCTTGTAATAATTTTGCAAAATTCTTACTAGAAAACCAGCGAGATCTCCAATTCTCACTTAAACCTATACGAAATATTCTTGGATTTACTTTTTTTCCCATATATTTAACCTGTTTTAACTCTTCCTCTTTCTTTAGTCTTAGAAGCTATTTTTGTATTAGCTTGTTTAGACTTCTCTTGTTTAAATTTTGAATCATCTTTTCCTTTTCCAGAAACTTTTTTATCTGTTTTTGTTAAATCAACAGTTTCTATTTCTTTCTTTTCTTGTTTCTTTAACTCAGCTTTAACACCTTCTTTAACAGTTAATTCTATTTCTATGTGTGAAGAATGCTTTCTAATTCCATGAGCTACACCAAATGCAGCTGGTTTCCATCTTTTCAAATCCATTCCCTTATGAACTACTATACTTTTAATTACAAGGTCTTCTTCTTTTACATTATATCTATCTATAGCATTAGCTACTGCAGAACGAAGCAATTTTTCCATAACTGGAGAAGTTTTTTTAAATAGAACTTGTAATCTATGCAAAGCAGAAACAACATCTAGCCCTCTAATAGCATCTGCTACTAATTTAACTTTCTTAGATGAAATTCTTAGATTTCTTAATTTTGCTTTTACAATAATCATATTTTATGCTTTAGCTTGTTTCTTTGCCAT
>CAYMZA010000027.1:0-7902 GCA_964394835.1 uncultured Gammaproteobacteria bacterium | reverse complement strand
TTTCTTGTTTTGTTCCTCATTCTCCTCTTCTTATACCAGAGATTGGTAAAGAAAACTTGGATAAATTAAAAAAAACAATAGAAGCATATAAACAACTGGAACATGATTTGTATTCCTCTAATCCAGATACTATTATATTAATATCTTCTCACGCCTCTACAAAGAATAAGGCGTTTACAATTAATCAACAACCTGGTTTAGAAGTTGATTTTAAAAATTTTGGTGATTTAATCACTAGATTAAAGTTTACTAATGATTTTGCTTTAGGTTATAAAATAAAAGAAAGTAGTGAAACTACCCTACCTGTTATATTAACTTCTAATAAAACCCTAGACTATGGTACAGGTGTACCTCTTTTTCTTTTATCTAAGAAATTAAAAAATACTAAGATTATTAGTATTGGTTATGGTAATTTAAGCAATGAACAACATATAGAATTTGGCAAGGTAATTAAAGAAGAAATAAATAAATCAGATAAAAGAGTTGGTATAATAGCTAGTGGTGATTTGTCTCATCGTTTACATCAAGATTCTCCTGATGGTTATTCTCCTAGAGCTCAAGAATTTGATCAAACTATTATTAAACTACTTCAAGAAAATAAAGTAGAAGATATTATTAATTTAGATAAAGAATTAATTAAAGAAGCTGGAGAATGTGGATATAGATCATTATTAATACTTTTAGGAATTATACAAAATATTAATTTTAAAGCAGAAAAATTAAGTTACGAAGCACCTTTTGATATAGGTTATTTAGTTGAAAACTTTAAAATAAACTAATCTTTTTTTTCATTAGCTATTAATTTAAAAAAGTATTTCCATTTTTCTCCTGATTCACATAGTTCTTTAGTATCATCCATACATTTTTCAATAAAGTTTCTATCATATTTTTTACAAACCATAAATATAGAGCTTTTCTTTTTTTCTGGAATACTTAATTCTTTTATAACTTTTAATGCTAAATCTTGCCACCTGTATGCTGGTGGTTTTTTTCTTTGTGTATTTTGTTTAAATATGTCTGCTATTTGTTTCATGTTTATAGTATATCAGAAATATATAATTTAGCTATATCCCTTTGACAAATTCCTTTAAATATATTATAATATATATATGTTAAAAATAGTTAAATATCCAAATAAAGTATTAAGAAAAAAAGCTAAAAAAGTTAGTGATTTTAATGCTGAGTTAAAAGAAATAGCTGAAAACATGTATAAATCTATGCAAAATGATAAAGGTGTAGGTTTAGCAGGTCCTCAAGTAAGTGTTGATAAACAAATTTTAGTAGTAGAAAATAATGGAGAATATATAACATATATTAATCCTGAAATAACATATTTTTCTAAAAGTACTTTAAGTACAGAAGAAGGTTGTTTATCATTACCAGGTATATTTGGTTATGTTACTCGTGCTAAAAAAATACATATTAAATATAAAGATGTGGAAGGTAAAACTCATAAAGAAAAGTTAAAAGGTCTTTACAGCATAGTACTACAACATGAAGTAGATCATCTTAATGGTATACTATTCATAGATAGAGCTGAAGAAATAACTCAGGGTAAAGATATACTAGATAAATTAAATGAATAAAGAAAAGAAAATAATATTTTGGGGTACTCCTGAATTTAGTTTACCAAGTTTAAAAACTTTACATAATTTAAATTTAATTAAACTAGTAATTACTCAACCAGATAAAAAAGGAGGAAGGAATAGAAAATTAATTACTTCTCCTGTTAAAGAATATTCTTTAGATAATAATATTAAACTATTACAACCATATAAACTAGACTCCTCTTTTCTTAGAGAATTAGAACAATACTTACCAGCTACTTTTGTAATTATAGCTTATGGTAAAATAATACCTCAAGAAGTATTAAATTTATCAGAATTACAAAGTATTAATATACATCCTTCTGAGTTACCAGAATTAAGAGGTCCTTCCCCTATTCAAACTGCTCTTTTAAAAGGTTTTAATACTACAGCAGTATCTTTAATGCAAATTGATGAAAAGATGGACCATGGCCCTATTTTAGAGCAAATAAAGGTAGATATACTTAAAGAAGATAACTATATTTCTTTAAGTAATAGATTAAGCAAGGTAAGTAGTGAATTATTACAAAATAGTATATTAAAATATTTAAATAATGAATTGAAAGGAAAAGAACAAAATCATGATAAAGCTACATTTTGTAAGATGATAAAAAAGGAAGATGGTGATATAGATTGGAATAATACGGCAGAAAGTATAAATAATATAATAAGAGGTTTAAATCCATGGCCTTCTACATATACTAAGATAAAAGAAATAGATTTAAAGATATTAAAAGTTAATATTTCTGAGAAAGAATTAAAACCAAAAGAAATATTAATTGATAAAGATAAATTATATATTGGTACAAGTACTAAAGCTTTAGAAATATTAGAAGTACAAGTATCAGGAAAAAGAAAAACAAAGGTTAAAGAGTTTTTAATGGGTTATAGTAAAAAACTACTCATCTAGAGTAGTTTTTAAGTTATTTTAATAATTCTTTAGCCTTATTTAATTGATTATCTATACTGGTATTTTCAATTATATAATCTGGTTCTATGCCAATATCTTGTATTGATATTCCATCAGGATCTAACCATTCAAATATAGTATATTTTAAAGCAGAACCATCAGAAAAAGATGAAAACCCTTGTCCTGTACCCTTGCCAAATGTTTGTTCACCAATTATTTTAGTATTAGTGTGTTTTTTTAAAGCTAAGGTAAATATTTCACTAGCTGAAGCTGTACCATTATTTGTCAAAATAATAGTTGGTAAATTGATTTCTTTATCTAAATGAGAACTATATTTTTGTAGTTTATTTGGATATTTTTCTTGAAATATTAATTTATTTGGATTTAACCAATAGTCTGCTAGATTAATAGCTGAAGAAGTATATCCTCCGGGATTATTTCTTAAATCTATAATAATACCTTTAGTAGAATCAGTTATTAATTCTTCTTTTAAATTATTAAACTTTGATTTTAAATTATTACTAAAAAGATTAATCTTAAAGTAAGCTATATTATTATCTAATTCCTCCCCTGTTATTGTTGGAATTATTATTTTATCTCTAGTAACAGTTACTTCAAATATTTTATTTTCTAAAGGTCTGTATATTTCTAATACAACATCTGTTCCTTTAGGACCTTTTATTAATTCAACAGAATCTTCTAAACTATATCCAGTAATATCTATATTATCTACTTTTAATACTTGATCTTTAGGTAATAGTCCTGATTTTTCTGCAGGAGAATCATCTAAAGGAGATACTATTATTAATCTATTATCTTTAACTTCAACCATAGCACCTATACCCTCTAATTCTCCTTGCATTTTGTCATCAAAGTTTTTCTTTTTAACAGGAGTAAAAAACTCTGTATATGGATCATTTAAGGAGTCTGCGATACCTTTTAATGAACCATAGAAAAGATCTGAGTTCTTAATAGTATCTGGTTTATAGTAATTATATTTTAAAATCTCTTGAACTTTCCAATACATAGAAAAATCTATTTCTTTTTCTTCTGGATTATTAAAGTTTAAATTATCTGTTATTGGTATGTTATCTATGTCTTCTGAACTAATTAAAATAGCTAAAGATTGTAATGTTTTTAAACCTTCATTGCCATTTTTAATTTTATATTTTTTATTATCTAATGGATTTATATACCAAGCAATACCATTAGCTTCTACTTGTAGTAGAAGCTTACCTCTTAGATTGTACAATAATTCATAGTCTGTATTATCATCTAAGTTAAGTTTATTTAAATTAGTATTGTTAATACCTAAAGAAAATGTTTTAAGTAACCTGGAAACACTATTTCCATCTTTTAAAAGTAATTTAGTTTTACTTTCTGGTTCAATATACCAATAGTAATTATCAAAACCATTAGTTTCTAAAACTACACTACCAGAATATCTATCTTCATTAGCATGTGTAAGTAATGGTAATACAAAGAATATAACTGAGAGTAATATTATTTTTTTCATACATTTTATTTATCTTTTTCTGTTATCCAAAAACCTAGGTATTTACCTAACATTAATCTTGTTTGTGCATCTATAGCTGGGATAGATCCAAAAACAATCATTGTAACTGGAAATATAGCCCATTGTATAAACATTAATAGATACCTATAGTATTTTTTTAAGGAATCACTTTTCATTTCTTTTGGTATAGGAGGTAATATAACTACAGACATTAATGCTATAATAAAAATACTAATCATACCAAACCTCATTAAGCTTTCTAAAACAAAAGGAGCATTTTGAGTTAAAACATCAGTAGTGGTTTGTTTTCCAGCTAAGTATAGTGGTAAATAACCCATAATTAGTATCATTAAAGGTGCTGTAGCCCATGAATAAACACCTTCTGTCTGATTCCAAATATATGTAAATTTCTTTTTAAAAGGTATTTTTTTATTTTCTTTAAATAACCAAAACATATATGGAAAATGTTCTACACCCCAAGCCCATCTTCTCATTTGCTTGTATTGATTTTTAATACTTCTCCAAAAACTACCCATATATACTGTATTCATAGATATTGGTATATGCATTGGCTCTACCCTATAGTCTCCATCATAGTACATTAAACATTGCAGGAATATACGAGAATCTTCAGTTACAATATTATTTTGCCAAAATCCAACATCAACTAAAGCTTGCCAAGACATACTATGGGAAGAAAAGGTAAATAGTCTATCTGGTCTAGATAAATCTGTTAATAGCCAAAATGTAGTTGAATTAGCCACAACTCTAGTTATGATATCTGATTCCCAAATATTATTATGGTAAAAAGCTAGGGGTTGAAAACTTGCCCTGTATGGATTATCGTGTGTTAAAAATTTATGTGTTAGATATGAAAAATATTGAGGATGAGTAATGGTATCAACATCAAAAGTAGATACTATTATTTTTTTATAGTCCCAACCTTTTTCATCTACATATTTTTTAATTTCATGTCCTGCATGATATAGGTTAGATCCCTTACCAGGTATTTCACCCTCTAAATTAGCAGGATGTACAGTTGTTATTATTTTGTAGAAAACATTATTATATTTCTTCTTTATTTTTTCAGATATTTCTTTAAATTCTTTTACAAAGTTTTCTTCTCCTGCTAAAACTACAATCATTTTCTTATGATCATAATTAGTGTTTTTTAATTTAAGAAAGGTATTATTTACTATTTCCCATGGTTCTCCTGCTGTTGGTAAAAATATTATATGTTTATATTCTTTCCACTCTAAATACTCTTTTCTTAGTTTTGTCCACCAGTCTATTTTTATAGTTTTACGATACTTAAACCATGATATAAATAAGAATATAAAAAGGTAAAATACTTTTAAAATCCAATATAGATCAAATGCTATAGCAAAGTATATACCAGATATTGGTGATATAAAAGAAAGTACTACAATACCAATTATAGTTAACCAAACCATAAAACCAGGGAAAATTTCTAACAGTCTGTATAAATAATATTCTTTGCTCTGTTTTTTCATAGCGTATATTTATTAGCTTCAATTCCTACAACTTCAGAAATATGTTTAAAATTATCTTTTTTTAATAAACTAACCAAACCTTTATTTATATTCTTAACAGTAAATGGTCCATTATATATAAATCCTGTACCTATTTGTAATAGATTAGAGCCTGCTTTTATCTTAGTGTATGCATCTTCGGCAGTAAATATACCACCTACACCTATTATCTTGTATTTATTTTCACTATTTTTAAACAAATAAGATATTGTTTTATTACTTTTGTTAAACATTGGTCTTCCTGATATTCCCCCAGGATTATCTTTATGTTTAGATTTTAATTCTAATTTAGATTTATCTTTACTTAAATTAGTGGCTATAATCCCATCAACATTATACTTCTTAACTAAATAAATAATATTATCTAGTTCTTGTTTGTTTAAGTCTATACCTATTTTTAACCATATTGGTTTTTTATTTATATTATTTTCAGTAATTGATAATAGTATTGGTTCTAATAATTCTTTTTTTTGTAGCCCAGTAAAGTTTTTTACATTAGGACAACTAAGATTAATGGTTACAATATCTGCAAAGGGTTCTAATACTTTAAAACTTTTTAAACAATCTTCGCTAGCTTTTTCTAAAGGTATATCATTACTTTTAGCAATACTAATAGACCATAGGTTATTTTTCTTCTGTTTTTTTAATTTCTTCTTTATTTCTTCAGCCCCTATATTAGATAATCCATAATATACTATTAATCCCCTATCTTTTACTAATCTCCATAATCTAGGCTTAGGATTACCTTTTTGTGGTAAATAAGTTACCGATCCTAACTGTGCCCAAGAAAAGTTAAAAGCACCCCAGACTAAAGGTAGGGCAGCATTCTTATCCATACCTGCTGTTAAACCTATTGGTGTTCTAAAATATATATTAAATAATTTTTGTTTTAAATACGGAGAAGTATAATTAAATAGTTTAAATAATACATTACTTAATGGTTTATTATTAAAAATACTCAATATTTTATATGTAATATTGTGTATAGTTTCAGGATTAAAAAGAAATAGTATTGGTCTAATAATATGCTTATATATCATCTTTTTGTTCTTTTATAGAGTTAGAAAAAATAATCTGGTAGATATTTTTTATATACTCTTCTTTTAAATTATATTCTTTACCTATTTTATAAACCAAACCTTTTCTTTTTCCTAGTAGTCTTATAATATCATCATATAATCTATCGATTTCTTTTCTAAGTTTATTAATTTCCATGACATTTTTTATACTTTTTACCACTGCCACAATGGCAAGGATCATTTCTTCCTATTTTTTCTCCTTGTTCATTCCTTATTTTACCTTCTATCACTTGATTATCTTCTTCTCTTTTTTTAACTTCTTTTTGAAAAGGGGAAAAACCTACTTTTTGTTCACTGTAATCTTTTTTTTGTTCTCCTGGTACAGACATTCTTTTAGCAATGCCTATTTTATATATGGAAGAAACAATTTGTTTTCTAATGCTATCTAAAAGATTATTAAATAACCCAAAAGCCTCTCTTTTATATTCTATTAAAGGATCTCTTTGACCATACCCTTGTAATCCAATACCTGTACGTAGTTTATCCATTGCAGTTAAATGTTCTACCCATAAGGTATCAATACTTCTTAATGTAATACTTTTTTCTATAATTTGTATTGGTTCTAAATCATCTTCTTGTATTTCTAGATTTGCATTAACTTCTTCTTTTAAATTATTATATTTAGTTTCAGCTAAAGAACATATATGATCTATAACCTTAGTTCTAGTTTCATGATTATTGCTTTTATTATTTTCTTGTAGTAATTTCTTTATCTTTTCTTCTTCATGTCCGCCTAAAGTAAATATAGATCTAATTGTTTCAATTATTTCTTTTGGATCATAATCACCTACATTTTTATCAACAGAAGTATGAAAAGAAACAACTTTTTCTATTTCTTCTTTGATATATTCTAAAACTAAATCATTAGCATTATTTGTTAATATATTTTGTCTTGAATTATATATTACACTACGATGTTTATTTATAATATCATCATAATCAACAAGATGCTTACGTATATCAAAGTTATGTCCTTCTACCTTCTTCTGGGCTGATTCAATAGATCTAGATATTATCTTATTTTCAATAACTTGATCTTCAGCTATACCTAATCTTTCCATCATGTTTTTCATTCTATCTGAACCAAAGATTCTCATTAAGTCATCTTCCATAGAAATATAGAATTGAGAAGAACCTTGGTCACCCTGACGTCCTGCTCTACCCCTTAACTGATTATCTATTCTTCTTGATTCATGTCTTTCTGTACCAATAATATGTAAACCTCCTAGAGATTTAATTTCTTCATTCTTTTCTTTAT
>CAYMZA010000026.1:0-8268 GCA_964394835.1 uncultured Gammaproteobacteria bacterium | reverse complement strand
CATTAAAATTTAATAAACCAGCACTAATCTGACTTTTTGGTTTAAATAAATTATAATCAGTAACTATTTCAAAATACACCTCAGGATAAACAGCTTGTAATTGTTGTATAAAAAAATCTTGAAATTTTTTAGGTACACCTGAATAAAAACTAATAAACCCATTTTCAGAAACTATTTCTAAAGAAAATATATCATTACGTTTACTAAATCTTTTCTTTTCTGCTTTTAAACCAGAAAGAGAAGCAAAAAATTGTTCTATTCTTCCTAAAATACCTACTATATATTCTTGACTTAGTTTTTCTTCTTCTGCAGATGTATACTTAGGTATTTGTATTAAAATTATATTTAAATTTAACTCTTTGTGAGTATTACTTTCTATTTTATATAGCACAAAACGAATAGCAAAAACAATAATGGCTACAAGAATTAAAATTATAAATGTATAAATAATATATTGCATGGTTATTTATTTTTATGTAACTCCATTATAGCATCAGCTTTAATTTTAGCTTCTTGCTCTATATAATATTTATTTACTTGTGGTATAATACGTAACCATTTAAATATAGAATCTATTATCTCTCTAACTTTAAACTTTGCTTTTTGTAATATTGTTGTTATCTCTTTAGCTGTTTCTTCTCCCCTAGTCTTAAATGTGGATTGAGTAGCCTGGTCCATAGATAAAAAAACATCATCTAATCCTTTAGATAGAATATTTTCTACACCCTCTAAAATAATCTCTTGACTTGAAATATTTTGAGCAGTTGTTGGTGGTACAACAGGTGCTACTTGAGGCACTGGTTGTTCTGGAGTAGTTGGTTGTTCTACTGGTTGCTGTTGTTCTATTGGTTGCTCTGGAGTAGTTGGTTGTTCTACTGATTGTTCTGGAGTAGTTGGTTGTTCTACTGATTGTTCTGGAGTATTTGGTTTCTCCTTTATTTTTTGAATTAATGATTTTACCATAAATATATTATACCAAATTTTACAATTTTATGTAAGGGTTAATATATTTTATTATATATTTTATTATATACCTTATTTATATTATTAATATTTAAAAGATAGTATGGTTTATTATTGTGTAATAGTATTATATTATTACCTTGTTTCTGTATGTCTTGTATATTTCTTAAATATATATATCCTTGTAATTTAAAAGAATCTTTATTAATCATACTCAAAGATATTAACCTATTATTAGTTAAAAGATAATAGTTATTTTTATTTACAAGTTGTTTTATAAAAAGTATGATAAAAAAAAGAAGAGAAATAATCCAAAGTATAAGTCCTTGACGACCAGCTTGCCACATAGGAAATAAAAGAAAGAAAGTTAAAAGTATACAAAAAAAAGTAAAGAATAAACTAGTATTTTTATTCTTAGATTTAATAACTAACAGTAACTCTTCCCTATCTTCTAAAAATTTGTTAAAATTATACATATGAAAAAGAAAACTCAAAAAATTATTTGGATTATATTATCTATATTTATAATATTATCTATGGTTCTATGGACTATAGGTATTGCTTCTATTTAACGTTTAAGCACTGCTAAGTAAGCTTCTTGTGGAATGTCTACCTTTCCCATTTTAGACATTCTTTTTTTACCTTTTTTCTGTTTTTCAAGTAATTTACGCTTACGAGTTACATCACCACCATATAACTTAGCGGTAACATCTTTTCTTAATGCAGATATTCTCTCGCCTGCTATAATCTTACCACCAACAGAAGCTTGTAATTTAAGAACAAACTGTTGTGCTGTTAAAACTTCTTTTAATTTTCTAAGTATAGCTTTACCAACTTTGTGTGCATCATCTTTATAAATTAAAGTACTTAAAGCTTCTACAGGATGTTCAGCTACTAAAATATCCATTTTAACTAACTCACATTTTCTATAGTCTAAAAAATCATAACTCAAAGAAGCGTAACCAGAAGATATACTTTTAATCTTATCGTAAAAATCAACTAAAATACTATATAACGGTATATTATAGGTTAAAACTACCCTATTTTTATCTAAATATTTAGTATCCTTAAAAATACCTTTTACCTGACTTACGTACTCCATTAACGATCCCATATAATTCTCAGGAGTTACAATCTCAATTTCCATATATGGTTCTTCTATATAGTTTATATAAGTAGGGTCAGGTATATCCATAGGAGATGTAATAGTCTTTTCTTCTCCGTTATTAAGATATAAATTATATGCAACAGTTGGTGTGGTAACTATTAATTCTAAATTAAATTCTCTTCTAACTCTTTCCTGAAATATTTCTAAGTGTAATAATCCTAAAAAACCACAATGAAAACCAAATCCTAAAGCCTTAGAACTAGCAGGTTCAAAAGATAAACTAGAATCACTTAATTTTAATTTTAACACAGCATCTCTTAATCTTTGATAATCATTACCTTCTTTAGGAAATATACCAGCATACACCATTGGTTTTACTTCTTTGTAGCCAGCCAATGCCTTAGCATCACCATCTTTAAATATTATAGTATCACCTACCTTAGCCTTTTCTAAATCTTTAACTGAGGTAATAATATACCCTATTTCACCATTATTTAAAGTATCAGAACTAACCCAATTAGGTTTAAAGTACCCTACATCTAACACTTCTGTTTCTTCTTTAGTAGCTACAAATTTAACCTTATCACCCTTTTTAACACTACCACCAAATAATCTAGTGTATATAACCACACCTTTAAATTCATCATAAGAAGAATCAAACACTAAAGCTTGTAAATGATTACTCTTAATATCAGGACTAGGAACTTTGTCACAAATAACATTTAATATATTTTCTACACCCTCACCTGTTTTGGCTGAAGTTAATAATATATCTTCTTTTTCACAACCTAAAAGACTAATTATTTCCTGACTTACTTTTTCTATATCAGCAGCTGGTAAATCTATCTTATTAATCACTGGTATAATCTCTAAGTTTTGATCCAATGCTAGGTATAGGTTAGCTAAAGTTTGAGCTTCTATACCCTGAGTAGCATCTACTAGTAACAAAGCTCCTTCTACAGCAGCTAAAGAACGAGAAACTTCGTAATTAAAATCAATATGTCCTGGAGTATCAATTAAATTCAAAGTATAACCATTCCATTGCATTCGTGCAGGCTGTAGCTTAATGGTAATACCCCTTTCTCTTTCTAACTCCATCTGATCTAATAGCTGTTCCTTCATTCTTCTTTTTTCAACAGTTTTAGTAATCTCTAACATTCTATCTGCTAAAGTAGATTTACCATGATCAATATGAGCTATAATACAAAAATTTCTATTTTTTTCCATTCTTGAATAATAATAATGATTTAATTAATAATTTCTTAATATTTTCTACTTCTTCTAGTTTAAACACTATACTTAAAAATAGATAAGTAAGCAAGGCTAATATACCAGCTACAAATCCTTGAGTAAATATACCAATAAATGTATTCATATTAACTAAAGGTGATAATATATTTAAAATTCCATAAGCAACCATTCCAGATATTAAAGAATTGAATGTTATCTTAACTAAAGAATTAAATATATTACTATGTTTTACATATTTTAACTTAGGATAAATAGCTATGTATAGCATAAACATATTTAAAATACTTGATATAGAAAAAGCTAATGCTAATCCCATAACACCTAAATGTTCAGATAAGGTAAAGGATAAAAATATATTAATAATAATACTAACTACACTAATTGTCATTGGTGTTTTAGTATCTTCAAAAGCATAAAAAGATCTAGCTAATAACGGAATTAATCCTTGAGCAAATATAGAAATAGCAAAAATACCTAAAGTTTGAGCAGTATAACGAGTGTCATTCCAATCAAATGCACCAGTTCCTAGTATAACTCTAACTATTTGAGCTCTTAAAACTATAATCAAAAAGGAAATAGGTAATAAAAGAAATAAAATTCTCCTAAAACTTAAAGAAAAGTTTTTAGCAAATAGTTTCTTATCATTATTATTAATAGCTTGTGTAAATGTAGGAAATACAGCAACTGCTAAAGAAACGGCAAATAAGCTAACTGGTAAACTTTGTAAATTATTAGCTAAATTAAATATAGCTATACTACCTACTGCTAAAGTAGAGGCTATCATTGTTATAACAACTAAATTAATTTGACTAGCCGCCAAGCCAATAGTACGAGGTATCATTAATTTTAATATCCTTTTAAAACTAGAATTAAATTTTAAAACAAAACTATACCTATAGTTATTTTTAAATACTTCAGGTAACTGAATTAATAAATGTAATATAGCACCTATTAACACACCATAAGCTAAACCTATTAATCCAAATAAAGGATAGAAATATACTATACCTATAATTATTCCTATATTATAAAAACAAGCGGCTAAAGAAAAGCTAAAAAACTTTTTCCAAGAATTTAATACTCCACCAATAATATTAGAAGCAACAAAAAATATTACAGATAATAACATTACTCTAGTTAATATAATAGATTGTCCTAATTGCCATTCATTAAATCCAGGAAATAAAAAAGGTACAATCTGTGGAGTAAAAATAAAAGCAATAATAATTAAAAAGCCAATTAGTAAAATGAAGAAGTTTAAAACAGAATTAGCTAAAATTAACCCTTCTTTTTTATTCTTTGACCAAACTTTTTGAAAAACTGGTATAAAAGCTGAAGTTAAAGCTCCTAATACTAAAGTATTAAAAATAAGATCAGGTAAACGAAAAGAAGCATAGTAAATATCTGATAATTCACTAGCGCCAAAATTATGAGCTATTAACCTTTCTCTAAATAATCCTAAAAGTTTAGAAAGAAAAGAAAAAAAGGCGATTATTAAAGCACCTCCAGCTACTGTATTATTAAGCTTAAACCAAATCTTATTCCACATTATTTTTTATTCCTTTGCTGCAATAAAACCAAAATATTGATCACTTATTAATTCATTACTATAACTTACTAAATAATCTGTAATACTCATTTTATCTTCTTCTGTAGCAATATTCCATATAACTTTAATATCATTAGGTAGTAAAACTGAAGAGTTAATAACAGTATTATCTCTACCTGATTGAGACTGCATTAATATACTATAATTATCTAATTTTAAATCACCCATAAATATCTTGGTCCAATTATTGACCAAGGAAGTATGTAAATCTAACTTAAACGGTAATTTATACTTCACAGAAACAGTCTTGGTTTCTCCTGGCTTTAAAGCCATCCAATTAGCAAATACTGTTTTATTAAGACTAGTGAATATTTCAGTATTAGACTTACCATCTATCATCTTATCTTCTTCAAACCTTAAAATATTGTCTTCAATAGCTAATTCACTAGAGGGATCAAAATGTTCTTCAGAGATTTTATCAAAACCCTTAGCTTCTATAAATTCACTATTTAAAGGAGTAAATATTCTAATATAACTTACATTACCCCCTTCTAATCCAGCAAAAATATTATTTTCATCACCTTTATTAGTTCTAGTAATTCTTACCGTATTTATAATATCACCAGTATTAGTAATTTCTGCTTGATGATCTATAATCTGATAAATATCATTATCTGTTTTACCTCCAGCAATATTAGTATTAATTACACTTAAATAGTCTTTGTCATTACTTAATATTTCTCCAGACCAGTTAAAATCATGTATTTTTTCTTGTACTACTTCATCATTTAAATATATTTGAATATTTTTACTAGCTAACATTTGTATAAATAAAGATAACACTTCTTTATTATTAGAAACATCAAATAATAATTTATCTAATACTATAGGAACCAAATCTGAAATAACAGCCTTAGGTGTATTTTCTTCTTTATTATAATTAAGTTCTGTTTCTTCTTGTAATACTTCAAAAACATTATTTGCTGTTATAGTTATATTATATTGATCTAAAGTAATTGGTCCTAATATAACTAATAATTCTTGTAGCACATTGGCATTAATTGATATAACACCATCTACAGAGGTATTTTCAGCATTAGTATAAAAATCAGATATTTTCTTAGCAGAAGTAGGAAAATCAGGCCACCAATTAGCATCCCAAATATTAAAATGAGGATTAATAACTGACAATGCTTTAGGTGATTTAATTTTAATCTTTTGCCCTGCTTCTAAATCATATAATCCCCTATTTGGTACTTCTAAGCCTATTATTTTACCTTTAGACACATCCATTAAAGAAAAACTACCAAGAAATCCACCAGTAGCCCTTAATTCATTATTATTCTGAAATAAAACTAAATATCTTTGTTGAGATTTATGACCAAGAACATCAATTAAAACATCAAAAACTTCATTTAAGTTTTCTAAGTTACTAATAGTACTAGGTAAATATTCTTTTAAATTATCAAAATATACTTGCAAATCTTCTGGTAATATGTAAGTTGATATACCTTGTAAATCTTTATTAGCATCTTTTAAATATGGCAAACTCTTTTCTATTTGATTGCTTATTATAAATAAATATTCTGTAGGATGTTCATTGTTTTTTAACTTATTATTTAAGATATTAGCAGCCCTAGCAATATCATTAGCTATAATAATCATATTACGACTTAAAGACACTTGTTTACCCATTACAGGTAACAAGGAAGCAGTATTAAACATCCAATCATGATATTCATTTAATACTTCTTCTGCATTATCAAAACTATCTAAAGCATTAGCAAAGTCAGTTTGAGCTAATTCATATGAAGCATCAGCAGCTAATAATGTTCCAGACTGCATACTAGTAATGCCTTGTTGACCAAGCTCTAAAATCTTATTCTTATCCTCAATAACTTGTCCAAATATAACTAAACCACGTATTGGTAATAATATAACAGCAGTTATTAAAGCAAATACTATAGTTTTAGATAAAGCACCCCTTAATTTAAGGGTGTCTATATTAAAAGAAAAGTTAAAACTTCTTTTTATTTGTTCAGGATAATATAATTCTTGCTTTTCTTCTTTAATTTTCTTCTTAACAAATCTTTCTTTAATTCTAGTTTTAATTCCTTTATACTTTTCTAATTTAGAAAAACTATTCTTTTTTTGCTTATTATGCTCTAGTTGCCTTAAATCTAAAATATTATTAGAAGGCATTGTATCATATGTATCTTCAGTTTCTTCTTCTTGAACTTTTTCTGTTATTTCAGTTAGTATTTGATTATATGATAAATCTTCTTTAATTAATTTATCTAAATAATTTAAAGCTTCCTTCTTTTTATTTTTAACTTCTTTTTGAGAAAAACTTTCCTCTAACAAAAACTGATCTAAGTCTTCTACTAGATCTTTCTTCAAGTGCTTTATATTTACTTTTTTCTTCCTAAGCATTAATTATATTATACCAGAAAAATACAAAAATACAAAATATATTATTCAATGTATAATTTCAATATCTCTTTAACCATTTTAGACCAAGAATATTTCTTTATTTGTTCTTTACCTTTAGATACTAAATTGCTTCTTAACTCATTATTGTTAATAATATTATCTATTTTACTTAATAAATCATCTTCATCATATGGATCAAAATATAATACAGAATCTTCTAGTATTTCTGACAAACAAGATTCTTTACTAGATAATACTGGTATATTATAATTCATAGCCTCTAATGGGGGTAACCCAAATCCTTCATATAAAGATGGAAATATATATGCTTTAGCATTAGTATAATAATTAACAATATATTTATCAGGAACAAATCCTGTAAAAATAACTTTATCTATATCTTCTTGTAATATTTCTTTAGCGTATTGCTTTAATCTAGTATAGAAATAATTATTATTACCGATTAAAATTAAATAATAATCTTTATTTTTTTTAATAAACTTAGCAAAAACTTTAATTAAAAACTCTAAATTCTTATGAGGATAAGCATTACCAATATAAAGAAAGTAATTATCAGGTAATTCAATATCTTCTACTGCATTATTATCAACAGTAGTTAAACCTTCATAAATAACTTTTATCTTTTTACTTTCTTTTTTATTTAATTTAAAATATTGTTTAATATCTTCAGAAGTAAACTTAGATACAGCTATAACCTTAACAGCTTTTTTAACAGCTTTTTTAATAACTAAGTTATACCCCATCCTTTTTATAACAAAGAATAATCTATTTAATTTACTAGCTTTTTTACTTGGAAACTTAGTCATAATTAAATCATGTATAGTAACAATATACTTGCCATTATATAGAAAAGGAACATTAAAATGTGTAAAATGAACTAAGTCTGGCTTTAATTTATACAAAACAAATGGTAATAATAATTGTTCTTTTAAACTATACCAAT
>CAYMZA010000025.1:0-8279 GCA_964394835.1 uncultured Gammaproteobacteria bacterium | reverse complement strand
TATCTCCATATTTAGATGCTAAACAATTAAAAATATACACTTTAATATGGCAAAGAGCTGTAGCTTCTCAAATGTCAGAAAGTTTAACCAAGTCTACAAGTGTCGATATACAAGCCAAGAATACTATATGGACATTAAAAGCTAGTGGATCTGTAATGGTGTTTCCTGGATGGCAAGCTGTTTATCCTGTTAAAGATAAAAATAATGAATTACCAAAATTAGAAAAAGATGATATACTATCTTTAGAAAAGTTAGATTCTTTACAACACTTTACAGTGCCACCTGCTAGATACTCAGAGGCTGGATTAGTAAAAGCTATGGAAGAACTAGGAATAGGTCGTCCTTCTACTTATGCTCCAACTATTTCAACTATTATAGCTAGACAATATGTAGAAAAAGAAGAAAAAAGATTACAACCAACTGAAATAGGAGAAATAGTTAATAAATTATTAGTTGAACACTTTTCAGATATTGTAGATTACAATTTTACTGCAAAAATGGAAGATGATTTAGACGAAGTTGCTCATGGTGGTAAAGAATGGCAACCAATTATTTCTGAATTTTATAAACCTTTTGAAAAAAATATTATGACAAAAGAACAAGAATTAGACAAAAAAGAAATCACAGAAACAGCAACAGATGAAGTATGCGATAAATGTGATAGCCCTATGGTTATAAAACTAGGTAGATTTGGTAAATTCCTAGCTTGCTCTAATTATCCTGATTGTAAAAATACAAAACCATTAGATGAATATGGTAAAATAGAAGAACCTGAAAAAGTTAAAGAAAAATGTCCTAATTGTGATAATGCTATGATTATGAAACAAGGTAGGTTTGGTAAATTTCTAGCTTGCTCTAATTACCCTGATTGTAAAACTACTAAAAATATTAGTGTAGGATTAGATGTAAAGTGTCCTAAATGTAAAAAGGGAGAAATAGTAGAAAAAAGAACTAAAAAAGGAAAACCTTTTTATGCTTGTGATCAATACCCTGACTGTGAACATGCTGTCTGGTCTAAACCTACTGGAGAACTTTGTCCAGATTGTAAAGGATTATTACTTCATAAGAATAAATCATTAATACAATGTGAATCTTGTGAATTTACAAAAGAGTCTAAATAATATACTACTTGATAATTTTTACCATAAGTAATACTATATACTTATGGTAACTTTTGAAGATTTGAAAAAAATATTAGTTGTACACTATAGTGATAGCAATATAAATGTTGTTATCAAGGCTTTTCATTTTGCTACAGAAGCACATAGAGGGCAAAAAAGAAATACAGGTGAAGATTATATTTATCACGCTATTGCTACTGCATATAATCTAGCTAAAATGAAAATGGATATTCCAACTATTGCTGCCGGATTACTTCATGATGTTCCAGAAGATACAGACTTTACATTTGAAGACATAAAAAGTAATTTTGGTAATGAAATATACTATTTAGTTAAAAGTGTAACAAAGTTAGGAACTTTAAGATATAGAGGCTTAGAAAGGTATGCAGAAAATCTAAGAAAAATGTTTTTAGCAATGTCTAAAGATCTTCGTATTGTTATTATAAAACTAGCAGATCGTTTACATAATATGGAAACACTAGAGGGTGTAAGAGAAGAAAAACGTTTACGTATAGCTAGGGAAACAATGGAAATTTATGCTCCAATTGCTAATCGTTTAGGAATGTTTAGAATGAAAACATTATTAGAAGATTTAGCTTTTCCATACATATACCCCGAAGAATACAAATGGGTTGATAAATTAATAAAAAATAGACTTAAAAAAGAAAAGAAATACATTGAAAAAATAAAAAAAGCTATACAAAAAAACCTATCTAAAAATGAAATTAAATATATTCAAATAAGAGGTAGGGTAAAAAGTATATATAGTATATATCATAAACTGTTGAGAAAAGGAAAAGACATTAATAAAATATATGATCTTATAGCTTTAAGAATCATAGTTGATAATATAGCTGACTGTTATAGTGTATTAGGCATTATTCATAAAAGATGGTCACCTATAAAAGGAAGGGTGAAGGATTATATTGCACAACCAAAGCCTAATGGTTATCAATCTTTACATACTTCTGTTTTTACAGAGTTTGGTAAAGTGGCTGAATTTCAAATTAGAACAGAAGAAATGGATGAAGAAGCTGAATACGGTGTTGCAGCTCATAGTCAGTATAAAGAAATAGGTGTTTTGGGAAAAAGAAAAAAACATCCTAAATGGATGAAACATCTTTTAGAAATACAAAAAAGTATTACTGATAATACTGAGTTTATAAAACACATTAAAAATGATTTATTCTCAGACCAAATTTTTGTATTTACACCCCAGGGAGATGTTATAGAATTACCAGAAAATGCCACTGTATTAGATTTCGCCTATCATATACATACTGATATAGGTAATCAATGTATTGGTGCTAAAATAAATCATCAAATATCTTCTTTGAATACTATATTAAAATCAGGAGATATTATTGAAATTATGACTAATAAAAGTAGAAAGTATCCTAATCCTGATTGGATAGAACTAGTTTCAACACAATCAGCTAAACAAAAAATTAAAAGCCGATTAAAAAAATAACTCTAGTAAAGTTATTTTTTTATACTCTAAACTAATTTATCTAAAATATTCTTTAACTCTTCATGAGAAAAGAACTTTATTTTTATAGTGCCCTTTTCTCCTTTTTTATCAATATTTGTTTTAGCACCAACACTTTTAGTTATCTTATCTTCCCAAGAAGTTATAATTGGGTCACGTGGCTTTTTAGCTTGAATCTTAGCCCTAGCTTTATCATTTAAACTTTTTAAATCTTTAACGGTTAAATCATTTTTAAGAATTTCTTTAAAAATTTTAATTTGATCCATCTTAGTAGGATAATTCATAATAAGTCTAGCATGACTTAAGCTAATTTTACCTTCTTCAATAGCTTCTTTTATAACAATAGGTAAGGACAGTAATCTAACCATAATTGAAACATTACCCTTACTTTTACCAACCGCTTTAGATGTTTCAGTTAAATCCATGCCAAACTCTTCCATTAACCTTTTATAACTACCAGCTTCTTCCATCGGATTTAAATCATGTCTTTGAATATTTTCTATAATAGATAATTCTAATTTATCTCTATCTGTAGCATCTCTAACTATAGCTGGAATTTCTTTGAGCTTTAAAAGTTCTGCTGCTCTAAAACGTCTTTCACCAGCAATTATTTGATAACCCTTGGATTCTTTACTAATAACTAATGGCTGTAATATACCATGTTGTTTTATAGAATCTGCTAACTCTTGTAATTTTTCTCTATCAAATTTATTACGAGGTTGCCAAGGATTAGCTTTGATTTTAGATAAAGGAATATACTGAATCTTTTTAGCATCAACAATAGCATTATCATCAACTAAAGAATCTTCATTTTCTTTATCAATTTTATTAGGGATTAAAGACCCTAAACCTTTTCCTAAAGCTGCCATATTATATTTTTATTTTAATTATTTATTATTAATTCTTGTGCTAATCTTTTATATGCCTTAGAACCAATAGAAGATGGATCATACTCCTTAATTGGTTTACCATATGAAGGAGCTTCAGCTAATCTAACATTACGAGGTATTACAGAACGAAATATCTTTTCAGGAAAATGTTTATACAATTCTTGAAAAACTGCACCAGACAAATTATTACGCATATCATACATAGTCATTACAGCTCCTAAAACTCTTAATTCTGGTTGTAGATGTTCTTTAATCAAACCTATTGTATTTAATAGTTGTGATAATCCTTCTAAAGCATAATATTCACATTGAACAGGGATTAATACTTCTCTTGCTGCTACTAAACCATTTATTGTTAAAAGACCTAAGGAAGGAGGATTATCTATTAAGATATAGTCATACAGATCTAAAATATCTTTTAAATTATTTTCTAAAGCATACTCTCTACCTTCTTTTTCTACTAAATCTATGCTAGCACCTGCTAAATCAGGATTAGCTGGCAATATATGAAAGTTGGGTCTATATGATTTTATAACCTCAGTAATTCTAGTATTCTCATCAGTTAAAACTTCATACATTCCTTTGTTAACACTCTTATAATCAATACCTAATCCAGAAGAAGCATTACCCTGAGGATCTATATCAATAATTAAAACACGTTTACCAAACTCAGCTAACCACGAAGCTAAATTAATAGTGGTTGTTGTTTTACCAACACCACCTTTTTGATTAACTATTGAAATAATCCTTGCCATATATACGAATTATACCATAAATAATGATAATAAACTAACTTTTTTTAGTATAGCTAAAACGACCTACCACCAATCCTAATGTATATCCTAAAATAGTAGAAGCAATTAAAATAACTTTAGACCATTCATGAAGATAAAAATAACAATAAAGTGCTGATAATCCTAACCCAATACTTAAACCCTTCAAACGATATGATAATGTCCAATTAGATATCGCTATATTTTCTTTAATTTTATTTTGTTTATTAATATCTAGTAATTTATTTTCCATATTATTTATTTAATTGATCTTGCCATTTTATAATACTTTGTTTAAATTCTTCTAACTTATCTGCACCAACTGCTTTGTCAGAAGGTAAATCAACTGTTAAAGGATTAATTTTAGTCCCATACTTAACCATTTCAAAATGTAAATGAGGACCAGTAGAAAAACCAGTAGAACCTACTGTGCCCACAATATCTCCTTGATTAACCTTCTGCCCATATCTAACATAAATCTTACTCATATGAGCGTAGTTAGTAGTAAATGTTTCATTATGTCTAATACTAACAAAATTACCATAACCCTTACTATTCCAACCTGCATAAATTACCGTACCTTCTCCAACAGCTTTAATTGGAGTACCAATGCTAGCTGCATAGTCTATAGCTCGATGACCTGTACTTACATTAAATGCTGAAACATACCTTCTACCAGTTGTATATCCTGAACTAATATACTTAAAAGAAACAGGATTCTTTAAAAATATCTTTTGTAAAGAAATACCATCTAGATCATAATACCCATCTATTTCTTCACCAGCTTCATCTAAACCTTCGGAAAAATAATACCCCTCTACATTTTTACCATTGTTTATAAATTTCGCAGCTATAATCTTCCCAGGCATAACATATTCACCATCACGATATCTTTCTTCAAAAATAAAATGATATGTATCACCTTGCCTAATACCCATAGCAAAATCAATAGTCCAAGCAAATACATCTGCTAATGATATTATAGCTCTAATATCTACTCCTTGTTCTATAGCTGATTCATAAAGAGATGTATCTATACTACCTTTTATTTCTTTAATTCTTACTTCATAATCTATATCTATCCTTTCAGAAACCCATTCTCCTATTTCATTCTTTGTAATATACAATTCTTCTTCTGTGTCAATTTGATAAACTAATTGTTTAAAATCTTTAGTATTATTATCAAATACGAATTTCATTTCTTTACCTGCCCTAACTTTAGTTAAATCATATACATCTTTACTAGAAGATAATAATTCTTGCATAACATCATAACTTAAACCAGCTTTATCTGTGATAATAGAAAAGGTCATACCAGGTTCTATTTCTATAGCAACAATGCTATCTAAAACTTTAGCATGAACTTCTGGCTCAGATTTCTGTATATTCCACGGTTTAAAGTATAATAAAATACTTGTTAGTAATATTAGTAAAATTATTAAAATATATTTCTTCATATTAAATATTTAATTCTATACCTACAGGACAATGATCTGACCCAGTCACTTCCTGCATAATATATGCTTGTTTTAAATTCTTTTTTAATCTTTTGCTTATAAAAAAATAATCTATTCTCCAACCAACATTTCTTTCTCTAGATCTTGTTTTCATATCCCACCAAGAATATTCTTCTTTAGCATTAGGATTTAATATTCTAAATGTATCTAAAAAACCAGATTCAATCCATTTGTCTAAATATTTTCTTTCTTTTAACATAAAGCCAGAATTATTTTCATTCTGCCTTGGTCTAGATAAATCTATTTCATTATGAGCTGTATTAATATCTCCACAGAATATAACAGGTTTCTTTTTATCTAACTTTCTTATATATTTAGTAAATAATTTATAAAATTCTAACTTATATTCTAATCTTACCTTGCTCATCCCACCATTAGGAAAATAAATATTAATTAAATAATATTTATTATATTCTAATAGTATCATTCTACCCTCTTTAGATAATATATTCTTACCAAAGTCTACCTTTACCTCTATCGGCTCTTCTTTAGAATATACAACTACACCACTATATCCCTTTTTCTCTGTCGCACAATTCCAAAAAGCATTATATCCTTCAGGAACCAATAATTCATCACTTAGTACTTCTGGATCATGAACTTTAGTTTCTTGAATACATAAAATATCAGGATTTTCTTCATTTAACCATGATAAAAAACCTTTTTTCTCAGCAACGCGTATTCCATTAACATTAAATGATAGTAAATACATAACTATTTACTCTTCTTTATTTATGTATAGTGTTTGAGTAGGGTAAGCAAAATCTATACCCTCTTTTTCAAATGTTTTATAAATATCTAAATTAATTTTATGTCTTGTTTTAAGATAATCTTCATACTCTGGAGATTTTATAAACATAACAACCTCAAAGTTAAGACTAGAATCATTAAACTCAGTAAAATAACAACGATCATATTCAGCTAACTTTTCTTTTTTAATAATTTCTTTCATTAATTTAGGAATAGATTTTAATTTAGTAGAAGCAGTATCATAAGTAACGCCTAAATTAAATACTATTCTTCTCTTTTCCATCTTTCTATAATTCTGAACTCTTGTACTAGTTAATTCTTGATTAGAAACAACAAGTTCTTCACCTTGCAAAGTTCTAATTCTAGTTGTTTTTAAGCCAATCTTCTCCACTGTACCATTATCTGTACCAATAACTATATAATCACCTACTTCAAATGGTTTATCAACATATAAAGAAAAGGAAGAAAAAACATCACTTAAAATACCTTGCAATGCTAAAGCGACAGCAATACCACCAATACCTAAACTAGCCACTAAAGAATTAACATTAATACCTAAATTAGAAAGAAGAAGTAATAAACCAACTGACCAAAGAATAACTCTAAGTATTGCTTGTAATGTTTTAATCATAGCCCTAGACTGTTCTTTGGATCTTCCTTTGCTTTCTGATCTTTCTAAAAACTTGTTTATAAAATAATCTAAAAGTCTTTCTAAAGAACGAATAACTTCGAAGATTATAGCTATTACAAATAATACAAATATTATTTTATTAACAACTTCAGAAAAAATTAAAACTTTTACTGAAAAATAAATAGCAAGAAAAAAATAAATAGGGGGTTTAATAGATTTGATAACCTCTATTAAAACATCATCGAAATCCGTTTTAGTTTTTTTAGCAACTTTATATAACCTAGACAAGATGATAACTTGAAATATCTTTAACGCTAGTATTAAAGCAACGAAAATGGAAATAGCTAATACATAATCATAAGCTGTATTAGCACCTAAAGATATACTGTTTAATTTAGTTATAATATCCATATAATTTATTTATTAATTTATTATATAATAACAAAAAAAAGACTAAAAAACAAATATGGTATTAAGATAGGTCAATAGTAAAGCTTTCAAAAAATTGAACATCTCCCTCATCTACTTTAACTCCTTTAATTTTACTCCAAGCATTGCCCCTTTTACACTTTTCTAAAAAAGAATCTAAGTCTTCTTCTAATCCTTCTGCTGAAATATATACTGATTTATCTGGCATGTTTTTAACAAAACCCTTAATATTTGTTTTATAAGATATATCTTTAACAAGCCGTCTAAAAAAGACACCCTGTACTCTACCTGAAATTATAATTTTCAAGTGTTTAATCATACATATATATTAACAAAAAACAAATAAAAAAGGAAATAAAATAAACATTGACTAAAGAGTAATAATATTGTAGAATAAATTTTGTTTAACATGCCGAAGTGGTGGAATTGGTAGACACGCGCGATTCAAAATCGCGTGGCGCAAGCCGTGAGGGTTCGAGTCCCTCCTTCGGTACCATATTGGGCTCATAGCTCAGTTGGCTAGAGCGCTTCCATGGCATGGAAGAAGTCGCAGGTTCAAATCCTGTTGAGTCCACCAACAAGACTTGCCAAAAACTCTTTTTTAGCATATAATTGGCATTGTTAATAATTCAACGCGGGGTAGAGCAGTTGGCAGCTCGCCAGGCCCATAACCTGGAGG
>CAYMZA010000024.1:0-8311 GCA_964394835.1 uncultured Gammaproteobacteria bacterium | reverse complement strand
ACCCTTTTATACCTAAATTAATACTAGCTGTACCTCCTCCTGTAAATATTATTTCCTCAGGATTACAATTAAGTATTTTAGATATACTTTTTCTAGAATTATCAATACTATCTTTAGCTTTTTGTCCTAAAGAGTAAAGACTAGAAGGATTACCAAACTCTATATTCCAATATTTGTCCATAGCCTTAACCACCCTAGGGTCAGTAGGTGTAGTAGCAGCATAGTCTAAATATATATTTCTTTCTTTCATTATTTTGGGGGATGAATTTGTTTTCCATTATCATCTTTTATGATAATAGCATTGACAGGGCAACTTTTAGCAGCTTGAAGAATTGTTTCTTCATTGTCATGTTTACCTTTTTTTAATATAGCTATACCTTCATCGTCTAATTCAAAAGTATTAGATGCTATAGCTACGCATGTTGCTACACTTACACAAAGCTGTTTGTCTATTTCAATTTTCATTTTTATATTGTTACTTTTTAAATATTTTAACACACGGTTTCTTATTCTTACATTTCTTACATATACCAGAATAGTTTAATGTAAAGTTACCTACACTGTATTTACCATATTTTTTTATATGACTATCCATTAAAGGGTATTTAGGTATATCAGATATATTTTTACAAATATTACAGGTGAAATGATCATGTTCTTTTTTTTGTCCATCAAATCTAGATACTTGTCCTGGAAATTTTAATTCTTTCACTAAATCTATGTTACTTAAAAAACTTAGATTACGATATATTGTTCCTAGAGAAACAGAGGGGAATATTTTTTTCACCTTATTATATACTTGTTCAGCGGTAGGGTGTGAGTAATCCTTTTTTAATATATCAAGAATAATCTTCCTTTGTTTTGTTAATCTTCTTTTATATGGTAAGTTATTATCTTTCATATGTTATTGATAATCATTCCTAATAGTATATGAATATCACTGTTAAGTCAAGTTGACAAAAGTGTTTTTTTATGATATGATGTATATGTAAGTTGAAATTGGTCTATCCCACTGGGTAGCCAATTTTTTATTATTCAACTTTTTGTACTATTTGAATAATATGCCCCAATAACACGACTTACATTAAAAAACTAACATGTGTTTAACTATTAATACTATGTTTAGAGAAAACAAAATAGAATCATTTAAACTGGTTATTAGACCAGGTGATAAAAAGCTTAGATCCAGTGATTACTGGGCAGTGCTTATCCTTTGCGCTGTGGGTGCTTTTGCACTTTTAATGGCCGTAGGATCATCAATATAAATATATGAAAGAAATAAAATCATTTAGACTTTGCCCTTTCTATTGCTCTACAGAAGTAGAGAGTCATGAGAATTGGGCAATTCTATCATTATTATCATTAAATTTAATATTTTTAATAAGCTAATGAAAATAAAAACAAAAATTTACTTACCAGCTGTTATGTTAATCATATTTAGTTGGACACCATATACTGTGTATTGTTAACAGTATATACAAAAACAAAAAGATCATTAAAATAAAAATTATGAAAGTTATTAAAAAATTGTTGGGATTTTTTAATAAAAACAGATTAGTTGCTGAAGACGAGCAATTAATAAAACAAAAGACGCACGATTTAGCGAAAGCACAACCTGATGACCTAATGGTTATCAAAGAGAAAAAAAAGGAAGAGTTGAATAATAAAGATTCTCCATGATATACTCAAGGTATATGTTTTTACTCCATAGCATCAACCAGGTGCTCTGGGGCAAGAATATTTAACTAAATACTATGACTAAACAAAATATAGAATTAGTCAAATATAGCAGAAGTATTATTTATTTACTGTCTGTTATTTTTTTCTTTTTCTTTAGTATTACTACATTAGCACAAGATAATGTAGCAGAAGACACTTTGTCAGCAGAACAAAATATTTCGCAAGAAGCAATGGAAGATTCCCAGGTTAATTTACAAGATTTAGGTATGAAAGAAAGTACTGTTTTACCAGATAATCCTTTGTATCGTATTAAACGATTAGGTAGAGGGATAAAGGAAGTTTTTGCATTTAATGCTGTTAAAAAACAAAAGGTAAGACTAGAAAATGCTAATAAAGAGCTGGCAGAAGCTAAAATGCTTTTTGAAAAGAAACCCGATGACGATAAAGCATTAAAAGCTGTAAGTAAAACTATTGTGAATTATGAGAATAAGATGGATAAAGTTAAAGAAAATACTCAAAGCCTACAAAACAAGAAAAAAGATAGTAATGTTACAGAAGTTTTTAATTATATTCTTGATACACAAATTAAACATCAAAAAATATTAAATAATATTGAGGAAAGTTTAGAAAAAAAAGATAAACAAGGCATTATTTCAGAAGTAATATCTACAATTCAACAAACAAAAGAAAAAACCGCTAGTTATGTAGGAGAAGTTTTAAGTGCAGTAGAAGATGATAATACAAAGTTAGCAGATAGAATAGATAAGATTTTAGTTAAACAAGAAGGTAGTGATTTTAAGGAAATTAGAAATTTAGAAATTGTTAATAGAATAAGACAAGGGGTTAAGGAAGATAGAAAACAGGCCTTTGATTTTGTTGAAAATAAATCTTTAGAAAGATTAACTATTGAAATTAATAATCTACCAAAAGAAAGAAGGATAGATGATTTTAATAGATACATTAACGATGTTAGCGGTGATGAACTACAACATTTTAAGATGTTTGATCAATTAAAACAAAAAGAAGATCTACCAGATGATTTAAAAGAAAATATAGATCAAGCTAAAGATGTTATTGCTCAAAGATTTCAAAAACGAATTGAAAGAGCAAAACAAGAATATAATGAAGAGTTTGGTCGTCAAATGATTCAAGATAAGTTTGATAATTTTCATCAAGGTGAAGTTGATTTTAAACAAATGAGAGTAATGGAAGACATTAGACATCGTTTTAATTTTAATGATAAAGCTTTACAAAAAGAAATGGATGAAGAACAGGATAGAGCTATAACAAATTTTAAAGAAGCTTTTCCTGATGCTGAAAAAGAAGTAGAAAGATTTAAAGAATTATCTAAACAAATGGCAGATAATCCTGATCCCACTACTTTTAGATTATTACAAGAGTTAGAAGCTAAAGTAATGGCAGATCCAAAGAAAAGGGAGTTTATAAAACAAATGGAAAATGCTACAAAGACTAAGTTTGTAGAAAAGTTTAAAGAAAAAGGGGATGATTTTTTTAATGATATGATTGGTACTAATCCAGAAGATATAAAAACATTTGAAATTTTAAAACAAGATTTTAAGGATAATCCAGAACATTTTATGATGCGTGGTCCTCATCTTGGTCCAGATTTTGGTCCTCCACCATTTGATGATAATTTTATACCACCTAACTTTGAACAAATCTTTGATAGAGCCATAGAAAAACAGACAGAGCATTTTGTTAAAAGTATAGAAGGTATTGATGATCCGGAACAATTAGAGAATTTTCAAAAAAGATTTGAAGATAGACCAGATGTTTTTGAGGAAATTAAATCTCATCAAAGAGATTTTCAAATGAGAATTGATGATAGAAAGGGTGAGGTGTGTATGGAACAATGTGTTTTTCAAGATTGTTCTGAAGGATTTATGACATGTATGAATAAAAATAGAAGAAAGTGTGAAATAGAGTGTGATATGTTTGGTCCAGATGATCCTTTTGCACCAGGTAATACAAAACAAGTTGGTAAAGAAGAGCAATGTATAATGGATTGTGTTGGTCCTAATATTTTTTGTATGCCAAGCTCTTTAGGGGAGATTAATCCTTTGTGTGAAGATTGTGCTAGAAAGTGTGAATCATTTTATGAAGGCCCATGTTTAAGTGATAAACAAATAAAAGATAAAGAAAATAATTGTTCTTATAGATGTGAACATTGCTATGGGGAGCCTGTAATGGGCTTGGATCCCAATCAGAATAATAGGGGGTGTATTGTAGATATTGAGTGTCTTGATGCTGCTTATGAATTTGGCGATGACCCAGGAACTGGTCCAGATAGCTGGGAATCAGGTCATGGTCCTGGTGAATATGAACAAGATATTGCTCCTTTTGATGACGACATGTACGGTCCTCCTTCAGGTGAAGACTATGGGCCACCATCAGGAATGCAAGGTCCCCCACCAGATATGATGATGGATGACGACATGTACGGTCCTCCTTCAGGTGAGGATTATGGGGCACCAACATCATTGTTAAAAGGTGTTAGCACATTACAAAAAATATTAGAAGGCTTAACCCCTATTTTCAGAATATTTGGTGTAGGCTCAGTATTAGCTAATTAATTATTTAATAATATAATAACTCAAGTTAAATGTTTGGGTTATTTTATTTTATCCTTAAAAATGATATAATACTATACATGAATAAAGAGAAGTATGTATGGTTACCATACGATCCAATATATATAAAACTATTTCAAGAAGAAAAGGAAAAGTTAGAAAAGTTTTTAGGTAAAACAGTTAATATTCAACATTGTGGTAGTACTTCTGTTCCTGGTCTTGGTGGTAAGGGGATACTTGATATTGTTTTAGGTGCAGAAAGTAATAATTTAAAAGAAGTTTCTAAATTATTACAAGAAAATGAGTATGAATATAAACCTCAAGGAGGTAATAAAGATAGGTTATTCTATGAATATATATATGAGGGTAACAACCCTAGAAGAGTACATCTACATTTAGTAGTTTTAAATGGTGAAGAATGGATTAGTAAATTAGCCTTTAGAGATTATTTACTCAAGAATCAACGTAAGGCTTCAGCATATTCTGAAATAAAGAAAGAAGCTGTAAGGCAAGCTAAGGGTGATAAAGAAATATATCAAAAAATTAAAAATGTTTTCATAGACGATATATCAAAAAAATCAATTAAAGAGTATAATAAAATATATGAAAAAGAAAAATAAATTAAGTTGGAAAATAGGTGGTGAAGCAGGTTTTGGTATTAAATCTGCAGGTATGATGCTCGGTAAAATATTTATGAGAAGTGGTTATGAGATGTTTGACTATACAGAATATCCTTCTTTAATTAGAGGAAGTCATAATGCATTTCAATTAATGGTTGACACTAGTTCTGTAAATAGTATCACTAAAGAAGTTGATATTTTAATTGCATTAAACAAAAATGCTATTAAAAAGCATAAAGAAGAAGTAAATTCTAAAGGTATAATTATATTTGATAGCAATATTGTTAAATTAAGTAATTCTAATGCCATTGGAATACCATTAACAGATATAGCTAAAGAATCGGGTAATATATTAATGAGAAATGTTATTACCTTGGGTGCTACACTAGCTTTAGTGGGGCAAGATTTAACTATAGCTAATAAAGTTATAAAAGATACATTTAGCAGTAAAGGAGATGAAGTTGTTAATAATAATAAAAAAGCATTAAAAAAAGGTTTTCAATATATTAAAGATAACTATAAGAAACAATTTATATGTTATCTTCCTAAGCTTAAAGCTAAAGATAAAATACTATTAGAAGCTAATCAGGCTTTGGCCTTGGGAGCCTTAGCAGGGGGTTTAAATTTTTATGTTGCTTACCCTATGACACCTTCTTCATCTATATTACATTATTTAGCAAAAGTGGCAGTAGAAACAAATACTGTGGTTAAACATGCTGAAGATGAAATAGCTGTTATAAACATGGCGTTGGGAGCTTCGCATGCTGGAGCTAGGGCTATGGTAGGAACATCTGGTGGAGGATTTGCTTTAATGACAGAAGCATTAGGTTTAACAGGGTTAACAGAAACACCTTTAGTTTTAGTTAATGTACAAAGAGGAGGACCTGCCACAGGAATACCTACCTGGACAGAACAAGGAGATTTACAATTTATATTAAGAGCAGCTCAAGGAGATTTTCCTAGAATTATTTTAACACCAGGAGATGTACAAGAAGCTTTTGAATTAGGAGCAGAAGCTATGAATTTAGCAGACATGTATCAAGTTCCAGTTATTATATTATCTGATAAGTATATAGCAGAAGGTAATACTACGGTTGATAAATTTAAAATAAAGAATATTAAAATAAACAGAGGTAAATTATTAACTCAAGCAGAGTTGAATAAGATAAAAAAATACGAAAGATATAAATTAGTTAAAGATGGTGTTTCTCCTAGAACTGTTCCTGGTATGAAGAATGGTTTGTATATAGCAAATAGTGACGAACATAATGCTTACGGTTTTTCTGAAGAAAGTAGTAAGAACAGGATAGATCAAGTAGACAAAAGAGCTAGAAAACTAGAAACATTTAAAAAGAAAATGCCCTTACCTGTGATATATGGTAATCCTAAGGCTAAAAATACTGTAGTTATATGGGGATCAAATAAAGGACCTCTTTTAGATGGGTATAATCTTTTAAGTAAAAAAGAACAAAAGAAAATTAAGATTATGCATATTAAATATATGTGGCCTTTTCCTGATAAGTTTGTTCTTGATACTTTAAGTAAATCTAATAATGTTTTACTTATAGAAAATAATAGTACTTCTCACTTGGGAGATTTAATAGCTCAAGAAACAGGAATTATTATTAAGAATAAATTATTAAAATATGATGGTAGGCCTTTCTTTAGAGAGGAAATAATAAAAGCATTAAAACAATTTATATGAAAGCAAAAGATTTAGAAACAAGTTATAAACCAACATGGTGTCCTGGTTGTGGAAACTATGCTATTTGGTTGGCTTTAAGACAAGCTTTAGTAGAATTAAACTTAAAACCAGAAAATACTCTTATACTCTATGGTATTGGTTGTTCTGGTAATGGTGCTAATTTTATAAAAACATATTCATGGCATAGTCTACATGGTAGAAGTGTTCCCAGTGCAGTAGGTGCTAAATTAGCCAATAAATATTTAACTGTTATTGTAATGGCAGGAGATGGTGATTCATATGGAGAAGGTATGGGACATTTTATACATTCTATAAGAGGAAATGCAGATATTACATATATAACTCATGATAATAAAGTATATGGTTTAACAACTGGTCAAGCTGCTCCTACTTCTAGTCGTGGTTATAAATCAAAATCTACACCAGAAGGTATAATAGAAGAAGCTGCTAATCCTGTGTCTTTAGCTATATCTGCTGGAGGAACATTTGTTTCAAAAGGTTTTTCAGGAGATGCTGAACATTTAAAACAATTACTTAAAAAAGCTATAAAACATAAAGGTTTTTCTTTGGTAGATGTATTTCAACCTTGTGTTACTTTTAATAAGATAAATACATTTAAATGGTATTTTGATAGATTATATAATCTAGATAAAAATAAAAAATATAATAATAAAGATAAAGAAAAAGCTTTAAAAGAAAGTTTAGTATGGGGTGATAAAATTCCTTATGGTCTATTCTATAAATCTTCAAGAACAACATACGGAAGTAATTTACCACAGTTAAAGAATAAAGCTTTAGTTAAGAATGCTATAAAAACTCGTAATTTAAATAATCTACTAAAAGAATTTGCTTAAAATGTTAATTAAAGATAATAAAGGTTTAACTTTAATAATGTTAGTTGTAACAGTAACTGTTTTTATCATACTTTCAACAGTAGTTTATTTATGGATAGATCCTGCCGCAATTGTTAAAGATTCTAGAGATAAGAGAAGAACTCAAGATATTTTAATGTTGTCTAATGCTTTTGTAGATTACAGTAATAGTCATAAAGGTACTTTGCCAATAATAGGAGAAGTTACTACTAGTAAAAAAGTATTATGTTCTTCAAATGGCAGTTCTTTGCCTTGTGATGGTGATACAGAAACTTGTTTGGTGATAGGTGATGAAGATTTTTTTAATGAATATTTACCTTCCTTGCCTGTAGATCCTGAAAAAAGTAATGATGAGAATACTGGCTATTATATTACAAAAGATACTTCCGATTATTTAATTATAGGTTCTTGTAATTATGAAGACACAGAAATTACATATAATACTACATTAAAAGTCAGTTGTGATGCGTATGCTGGGGGCAATTGTTGGTATTATGCTAGTGCCACGGGAAAGACTTGTGATCAGGTCTGTAGTGATAATAGCTTATCTTGTGTTTCTAATGTAGGTTATATCGCAGATAGTAATTGTGATTTAAATAAAGTATTTGGTAGTTGTAGCTATTGTTTTAATTATTCTGAAGGCCCATATTCACCTGGTATTACGGGTGTTTTTTGTCTTTATGATGATAATGATCCTGCTGTTGTTTGTGGTGTAGGAGATACTGTTGGGTATAGGGTTATATGTCCTTGCCAATAGTTTATTTTAAAATTCAATCTAACTTTAGATTGTTTTTTTATTTCCTTTATTTATGGTATAATAAAAGAAATAAAAAATATATGATA
>CAYMZA010000023.1:0-8510 GCA_964394835.1 uncultured Gammaproteobacteria bacterium | reverse complement strand
AAGAATAAAAGCTTTAAGAAATATGTAATATGGAAAATATATTAAATAGATTTACATTTCACTTTAAAAAAGTTTTAATTGATGCTCAAAATCTTGCTTTTAATAATGGTCAAAAAGAAATAGAACCTAAAGATATATTCATAGCATTACTTAATGCTAAGGGCTCTTTAGGCGCTGATGTTATTATAAAACAAAGGATAGATAATAAATATTGGGAAGAAATATTAAAAGCAAAACTCAAACAAACCATATTAGAAGATATTACTAAGTTTCCTCAACCATCTAAAGAAACTGAGAAGATTATAGAATCCTCTGTATCTTTAGCATATAGATATAAACATAAATATATTGGTACGGAACATTTACTATTCAGTATTAATGAAAGTGAAGATAGTAAATTAAAAGAAATGTTTACCAAAGCTAAGTTAAACAGTAAAAGCTTAAAACAACATTTAGAAATGATAATGAAAAGTACTTCTAAATTTAATGATTTAACTGGTGAAGAAATACATAAAGAAGTAGATAGTCTTTTGGAAGACCCTGAAGAAGAAAGTATTTTAGATAGTTTTACTGTAGATTTAACAAATAAAGAAATACAAGAAAATATAGACCCTGTAATAGGAAGAGAAATAGAAATAAATAGACTAATAGAAATATTAAGCAGAAGAACTAAGAATAACCCTGTACTATTAGGAGATGCTGGAGTAGGTAAAACAGCAATAATAGAAGGGTTGGCTAAAAGAATTACAGAAAAAAAAGTACCAGATGTGTTGATTAATAAAAAGATACTTAATCTTGATATGTCTGGACTATTGGCTGGTACTATGTATAGAGGTGAATTTGAAAGTAGATTAAGACAAATAATTGATGATATTAGTGCTGATGAAGATAATATACTGTTTATCGATGAACTTCATACTATAATGGGTGCGGGGTCTACAGGTGGATCTTTAGACGCAGCTAATATCTTAAAACCTGCTTTAGCAAGGGGTAGCTTAAGATGTATAGGTGCAACTACCTTTGAGGAGTATAAGAAGCATATAGAAACAGATAGAGCCTTAGAAAGAAGATTCCAAACTATAGTAATAGATGAATCTAGTGAAGATGAAACATATAAAATACTACAAGGATTAAAAGAAAACTATGAGAAATTTCATAATGTAGTAATAACAGAACAAGCTATTAAACAAGCTGTAGAATTAAGTAAAAGATTCTTACCAGATAAACAATTACCAGATAAAGCCATAGACCTCATAGATGAAGCTGCTTCTAGGATAAAAGTAAAGAATACAAAGAAAAGTTATCTAAAAAAGATAAAGGAAGTTAAAGATAATCTAGAAGAATTAAAAACAACAAAACATCAAGCTATACTAGACGAAGACTATGAACTAGCTAAAGAAACGAGAGATGAAGAAGAAAAAAAGAAAAAGAAATTAAAAAGTTTAAAGAAGAAACAAGAAAAAGATAATAAAATATCATTAGGTAGTATTAATGAAAATGATATAAAAGAAATAATCTCTGAAATAACTAAAATACCATTAAAAGATATTACTAAAGATAATAGTAAAAGTTTACTAAAACTAGAAAAAAATATAGGTAAAAATATCTTTGGACAAGAAAAAGCTTTAAACAATATTTCAAATAGTATACGAAAAGCTAAAACAGGATTACATGATAGTAATAAACCATTAGCTAGTTTTATGTTCTTAGGACCTTCAGGAGTAGGTAAAACAGAAACTGCTAAAGAATTAGCTAAGCATATATTTGGTGGATCACATAATATGTTAAGAATTGATATGTCAGAATTCTCAGAAAAGTTTAATATCTCTAAACTAATAGGTGCTCCTGCTGGTTATGTAGGATATAATGAAGGTAATAAATTAACAGATGTAGTAAAGAATAAACCCTACACTCTAATACTTTTTGATGAAATAGAAAAAGCACATAAAGATGTCTTTAATCTTCTTTTACCTATTTTAGAGGAAGGAGAATTAACAGATGCTAGTGGTAGAACTATTAATTTTAGAAATTGTCTAATTGTAATGACTAGTAATATTGGGTTAGATAAGTTTAATGAACAAGCTACAATGGGCTTTGATACGGAAAAGAATAAAAATAATTTTAAGAACACAAGTAAAAAAATATTAAAATCTTTAAATGACTACTTCCCTCCTGAATTTTTAAATAGAATAGATGATAATATAGTTTTTGAACCAATAAGCAATCAAGCAGGAAAACAGATTATACAAAAAGAAATAGATGAACTATATAATAAACTAGAAAAGAATAATATTAACTTAGAATTAGATAATAAAGTAATAAATAAACTACTAAAGAAGAGGGAGAAACAAGAAGGTGCGAGAAGTTTGAAAAGAATAGTAGATAAATATTTAACTAATGAATTATCAAATATAATATTAAAAAAGAAACCAAAGAAAATTAAAGTAAATATTGAAAAAAATAATATAAATATAACTTAATTATCATTAAAGAAAAGCGATGATTAAAAAAATACTAGAAAATATACTAGAATATATTTGGCCTCAATTTTGTTTAAATTGTAAAAAAGAAGGTTCTCTTTTATGTTCTTCTTGTTCTAAAAAAATATTAAATTCTTCAAAATTAAAAAAAGAAGATAACTGCTATATTTGTTTAGAATACAATAGAATAGATAATATAGTAAAAGAATTTAAATATCATTACTTAGAAAACTTAAGTAACATATTGATAGATGTACTATATAAACAAGCTAAAAAATTAAATATAGACTATATTACAAATATACCTTTGCATAAAAAGAAGAATAAACAAAGAGGATTTGATCAAACAGAAATACTAGCAAAAGGATTAGCTAAAAAATTAAATAAACCTTACTACCCCCTACTAAAAAAGATAAAGAATACCAAAGCTCAAGCTAAGTTAAATAAAAAAGAAAGAATACTTAATTTAAATAATGCATTTAAAAAAAATAAAGATACAAATATATCTTTAGAAAATAAAACTGTTTTAATTGTAGATGATATTACTACCACAGGCACTACTCTTAAACAAGCTAGTAAAGTTCTAGAAAAAGACAACTGTAATATACTATGTTTAGTATTAGCTAAGAATATTGATTAAATCAACTTGACCTATCTTTATTAATCGGCTATAATTGGATATAGTTAATATAACCAATTAAATTTATGTTAAAAAAAGATGTAAAAATAACTAAAAAAGCATTAAAACTTAATGAATTTGATAGAAGACTTAAAAATATTCCAACTAATATTATATCGAAAATAGCTCAAATTGATAGATTACAAGGACAATGGACTGCTGGTGCAAAACTAAATCCACAAGCATTAGGTCGTCTCAAACAATCTGTTTTAATAACTTCTACTGGAGCCTCTACTCGTATCGAGGGTTCAAAGCTTTTAGATGAAGATATTGAAAAAATGATGAAAGGCATATCTATTCAAAAATTTACTAATCGTGACAAACAAGAAGTAAAGGGATATTATAAATTACTTGAAAATATTTTTAATTCTTGGAGAAGTTCTAATTTTAATGAAAATACAATTAAACATTTCCATAATGAATTACTTAAATATGTTGAAAAAGATAAAAGACATAGGGGTGATTACAAAAAACAGGAAAATAAAGTTCATATTGTAAATGATGCTGGTAAATCTATTGGAATTCTTTTTAACACAACAGTCGCATATCTTACACCTAAAGAAATGCAAGAATTAATTGAATGGACTAATAATGCTTTAAATCAAAAAAAATATCATCCACTACTTATTATAGCTAATTTTTTAGTTGAATTTTTAAAAATTCATCCATTTCAAGATGGTAATGGACGACTTTCCCGTATCCTAACAAATCTATTACTTCTTAAAAATGGTTATGAATATGTACCTTATGCATCTCATGAAAAATTAATCGAAGATAACAAACCAGAATACTATATTGCTTTAAGGAAAAGTCAAAAAACAATAGGATCTAAAAAAGAAAATATAACCCCATGGATTGAATTCTTTTTTAGTATTTTAATTAAACAAGCAAAAATAGCAGAAAAACTTTTATCAAAAGAAAATGTAGAAAAACTTTTATCAAAAAAACAACTAGAAATTTGGAAATGTTTAGAAAATGTAGAAGAAACTAGTGTTGGTGAAATTATTAAAAAAACTCAAATATCTAGAGCAACAGTAAAACAATCCATTACAAGATTATTACAATTTAAAAAAATTGAACGCCTTGGTCAAGGACGCAGTACAAGATATAAAAAATTGTAATATATTATGTTTAATATTAGCTAAGAATATTAATTAAATCAAGACCTTTTAATATCGCTTCTTTTATCTCTTTACTAATATCATATTGATCTAAATCTTTTTTTTCTACCCAAGTATAATCCTGATGTTCAAAACTTAATTCAACATTATTATCATCACTAATCATTAAATAATTAATCTGTGTAGTGTATATTTTACTATCTTCTTTTTCAATAGTGTAATCAAAAGTATGAAAAGGTATAATAATCTTAGGAGATAAATCAGTCTCCTCTTTTATTTCTCTTAATAAAGCTTGTTCAGTAGACTCTTTAAATTCTTTTTTACCACTTGGTAATTCCCATATATTAGGGTATATAGTTTCATCTTTACTTCTTTGAACTATTAAAACTTTGTTATTATAAAATATAACACCACCTAAAACTATTTTTTGTATTTCTTTTTTCATTTTTAAGATTTTTTAACTTTTAAAAAATAACTAGCTAAATAATTAGCTATTGGTATAGACAATATAATACCTATACTACCTAATAGTGTTCTAATGATTTCCGTAGATATAATTTCATTATTCATTGCTTGAGAAAAGTTTAAACCAATAATATCACTTTGAGTAAATAATATAAACAAAGGTAAAGAAACACCTACATAAGCAAAAAATAAAGTATTAATCATTGAAGTAATATGATCAATACCAACCTTTAAGCTTCTTACATATATTTGTCTATTACTTAAATCAGGATTAGCTATTTTTAACTGCTCTATAATAGAAACTTGAGAAACAATAACATCATCTAAAACACCTAAAGCACCTATCAATATCCCTGCTAATAATAATCCTTGAAGATTTAAACTACCACTACTCATATCAAGTAAATACAAAGTTTCTTCTCCTAAATAACCTGTTAATTGAGCTGCTTTAGTAAACACCAAAGATAATACAGCAGTAAGTATTAAAGATATAATTAAAGATAAGTTAATAATATGAGATTTTCTATTAATCCCCTGAGTAAGATATATAGCAAAGAATAATATAATTATCCCACCCATTACAGTGATGATAACTGGATTACCTCCTTCTAATATCTTAGGAATTATAAACTTTAAAATTACAAAAAAACTAACTACCAAAGCAATTAAAGATCTCAAGCCTTTCCACCTACCAATAACTAAAATAGAAAGAATAAAAATAATAGCTAAATATATTATAGGATTTGTTCTATCATAATCCATTACAAAAAATACATCCTCACCATCTACATCTTGAGTATAATTAACTATAACCTTGTCACCTTCTTCATACACCTTACCAGAAATCATTTGTAAATTACCAATACCATTAAAAATAATTTCCTGATCTTTAAAACTACCTTCTAAACCTTTTAATTTTAAATCCTGTTGTATAAGACTACCAGACTCATTAACAATCTCATTTTCTTCAATTACATTAATAACCTTAGCCTTAAATATCTCTTCTTGAGCATTGGCTAAAATTGGAATGCATAAAATAAATAGGAATAATAATATTTTTTTCATAAATATAGTATATCAAAAAATCACCTTCTGACAAAGTGATTTATGGCGGTACCTTTTGGACAAAATCCGAACTTTTTTTGAAGAAAATCCAGAATAATCTCCACCGCGCCATCGCCCTCGTGCCTCGTGCGACCATCCGACCAAAACCATTTCCTTTTCAATTTTTTTGTTCGGCTCCTCCCCAAACCCCTCCACCGAAAAAGAAGGAAAGGAAAGGAAATGGTTTTGTCGGTCGGGTTCGCATATGTATAATATATCACATTATAGCAATAAATCATAATACACTATATAATACAAAGTGTTGATAAAAAATAATCTTATGAAAAATAAAAAGATACAATTAATCTTATATTATATATGAACGAAAAATTTACAAAACCGTATGATCCGAAAGCTGTAGAGGACAAAATATATCAGAAATGGGAGAAGTCTGGTTATTTTAATCCAGACAATCTACCAGAAAGACACGAGAAACCTTTCACAATTATAATGCCTCCGCCAAATGCAAACGGGAATCTTCATGTTGGTCATTCTCTTTTTGTAACTATTGAAGACATAGTGACTAGGTACAAAAGAATGCGAGGATACAGATCTCTTTGGATACCTGATGCAGACCATGCTGGCTTTGAAACTCAAATTGTTTATGAAAAAAAACTTTCAAAAGAAGGTCGTTCCAGATTTAAAATGGATCCAAAAGATTTATATAAAGAAATTTATGATTTCACTATTGAAAATAAATCAATAATGGAAAATCAAGTTAGAAAAATGGGGGCTTCTTGTGATTGGTCTAGAAATAAATTTACTCTTGACTCTGACATAATAAAAAAAGTCCAAAAAACTTTTAAGAAAATGTACGACGATGGCCTTGTTTATAGGTCAGACAGAATGGTTAACTGGTGTACGAAACATCAAACTTCTCTATCAGATATTGAAACTGAAACTGTAGAAAAAATAGACAAGCTGTACTACATAAAATACGGATCTGTTACTGTTGCAACTGTTAGACCTGAGACTATTTTTGGAGATGTTGCTATTGCTGTCAATCCTACCGATAAAAGATACAAAGATTTAATTGGAACTGATATAAAAGTTGAGATTCCTACAGGAAAATTAAAATTAAAAGTTATAGGTGACGAAATGGTTGAAACTGATTTTGGAACAGGTGCTCTTAAAATAACTCCTGCTCACGATAAAAATGACTTTGAAATTGGACAAAAACACAACTTACCTTCTATTGAAGCGATAGACCAATATGGAAAATTAAATGAAAAAACTGGGAAATACGAAGGGTTAAAAATACTACCTGCCAGAGAAGAAGTTGTTAAAGACTTACAAGAAATGGGAATGATTGAAAAAATAGAGGATTATAAACATCCAGTTCCTACTTGTTATAAATGTTCATCAACTATTGAACCTAGAAAAATTCCACAATGGTATATAAAAATGAAACCATTAGCAGAAATGGCTTTAAAGGCAGTTGAGGAAAAAAAGTTGATTTTCTATCCAGACAACTATAGAAAGATTTTTAATTATTGGATGTCTAGCACAATAGACTGGAATATATCTAGACAAATTATTTGGGGTATTCCTATTCCTGCAAAAATTTGTAATGAATGTGGACATGCTGTCCCTGACTTAGAAAATAAAATTTCTAAATGTGAAAAATGCGAAGGTGAGGTTGAAGAAGATACTGATACTTTTGATACATGGTTCTCTTCTGGACAATGGCCTCTCATTATAACTGGATATCCAGATGGAAAAGACTTCGAGAAATTCTATCCTACTGATGTAATGGAGACAGGGCGTGACTTAATATTTAAATGGATTCCGAGAATGGTTATTTTTGGATTATATTTAGATGGTAAAGTTCCCTTTAAAGATGTCTATCTCCACGGACTAGTTAACGACGCTAAGGGCAAAAAAATGTCAAAATCAAAAGGCAATGTTATTAATCCATTGGATATGATTGACAAATATGGAACTGATGCGCTTAGAATGGCTTTAGTTGTTGCAAATCCTCCAGGTAGTGATACCTCTCTTTCTGAGAGTAAAATTAAAGGCTATAAAAACTTTTCCAACAAAATATGGAATATTACTAGATTTATTCTATCGAATTCAGAAGGAATTAATTTAGATGAATCAAAAATAAAAGACAGTAACGATCAAAAAATTATCTCCGAATTTAAAGTGATAGTAAATGACATTACGGAAGATATGGAAAATTACAGATATCATTTAGCTTCAGAGAAAATATATCATTACATATGGCACAGGCTAGCAGACGAAATTCTAGAAGAAAGTAAAGAAATATTAAATAGTGAAAGTTCCGAAGAAAAAATATCAAGGCAAAATACTTTACTCTATTTACTAAAAAACTTTTTAGTAATACTTCATCCTTTTATGCCTTTTATTACAGAGGAGATATGGTCAGAAATAGATAGTAATAAATTATTAATCATTAGTGAGTGGACTACATAAAATAATATGGAACAAGATACATATATATTAGGCATTAACACTGGACACGATGCAGGAATTGCTTTAATTAAAAATTCTGAGTTTATTGAAATAATTAACGAAGAAAGATTTTCTAAACAAAAAAGTCACATGGGGTTTCCTTACTTATGTCTTAGTTGAGTATTGCTTTTGGACAGTCAAAATATTATGTTGATAATCTTTCGGAGAATATTAAGCGAGGTC
>CAYMZA010000022.1:0-8513 GCA_964394835.1 uncultured Gammaproteobacteria bacterium | reverse complement strand
AAGATAAATCCTTATCCTGCATAATTATACTAATATTAATCAAAAAGTCAAGAACTTTAGGATTATTAGGTGATAATATCAAAGCTTTTTGAGCTACTTCTAATGCTTTTTCTTTTTCTTCTAACTCTAAATATACATCAGATAATGAGAGAAAGTGTAAAAAATTATCTTCTGATAATGAAATGGATTTTAAATAGTCTTCTTCTGCTTGTTTTAAATTACCCCTTTCTTTAGCCACACCTGCTAATGAAGAATATACCGCAGAATCTTCATTATGTGTTAATTTTAATAGATATTCTAATGTTTCTTTAGCTTGTTTATATTCTTTACGAGATCTATATACTTCTGCTAATAGTTTGTATCCCTCTACACTATTATTATTCAAAGCTAGTATATCCAAAAGACAATCTTCTGCTTGTTTATATTCTTCTCTATTAATTAATTGTTTAGCTTGAGTTAATAGATCATTAACAGCTTGCGATTTATCTACGGCTGAAGTTAATTTCTTCTGTCTCTTAATTCTAATATCTTTTTCTAACTCTTTTAATTTTTTATAGTATTCTTTGAATAAAGAATTTACTTTTTCATACAAAGGTTTAATTAATTTAAATACCCTTAAACCTAAAACTTGTGTATTTCTTTGTAGTCTTTGTTTAAGAATTAAATCTTTTTGTCTTTGAGTTTTTACTGCAGGAATATTATCAACATTAACATTAGCTAAAAGAGGAAGTTTTTTTAATATAATCCAAAATAATAACAATATACAAAGGATTATAATTATAATGAAAATAGTATTTAACATATTTATACTTTATTATTACTACCAAATATTTTAATTGTTTTTTCTACTTCTTTTTGTACTGCATCTGTGGATGGTTTTAATATCTTACGAGGATCAATCATATTACTATCCTTATTCACATTCTTAATTAAAGCTTTTTTAAAAGCTAAACGCAAGTTTGTATCTATATTTATAACAGAAATACCATTTTTAATTACTTTCTTGTAACTAGTACTACTTAAACCAGAACCACCATGTAATACTAAAGGGTTTTTAATTAAAGAAGATATTTGTTTTAATCTATTATAATCTAACTTATTATCATTTTTAAAGTAACCATGTGCTGTACCTATAGAGATAGCTAGGGTATCTAAATTAGTTTTCTTAACAAATTCTTTGGCTTTTATAGGATCTGTAAAATAATCTTGTATATTTAACTTACCTTTTTTAACATTAACCATTCCTTCTTTACCTAGTATAGCTCCAAGTTCTCCCTGTACCCATATATCTTTTTTATGAGCCATTTTAACTACTTTCTTAGTTAAAGATACATTCTTAACAAAAGATTCCTCTGAAGCGTCTATATGAACTGAGGGATATTTAATATCAATACATTGTTTAATGACATTCATATCCTTACCATGATCTAAATGTATAGCTATTGGAACTTTCTTACCAATAGTATTAGATACATTAGTTATAATATTAAAAAGAGTTTTAAGATTAGAGTAATGTATAGCTGACTCAGATGTTTGTATGATCACAGGAGACTTTAATTTAACTGCAGCCCTAACTATGGCTAAGGTTATTTCTAAATTAGAAGTATTAAAAGCTCCAACAGCATACTTACCTTTCTTAGCTTTATTAACAATTTGTTTAATAGGTATTATCATATATTTTTTATTAATTGTATAAATGTTTTAGCTTTAAGGCTAGCTCCACCAACTAAAACTCCTGAAATATTATCTAAACTACTAAACTTATTAATATTACCTGGCTCTACGCTACCACCATATAGTATTTTTAAGTTTATATCATTATAGTTTTTAACAATATCTAAAACACTTTGATTTATAACTGAAGCCGTTAAAGAAGCTTCTTTAGGGTCAATTACCTGTCCTGAGCCTATAACCCAAACAGGCTCATACGCTATTATAATAGTTTGATCTTTTTCAAATTCAATATCTTGCAAAGCTTGATACACTTGATGAATTATAATTAAATCTTTATTACCATCTTTTCTTTCATCAAATGTTTCACCAACGCAAATTATTGGTATCAAATTATTATCTAAAGCAGCTTTAACTTTATTATTAATCTCTTTATCTGTCTCTCCCATTGCCCTTCTTTCAGAATGACCTAGGATAACATAGTCACAACCAGCTTGTTTTAAGTGCTTTAATGATTCTTCACCTGTGTATGATCCTTTATCTTCTTGAAAACCATCTTGAGCACCTAAAGACACTCTAGTATTTTCTAATATTTCTTTAACTTCAGTAAATGATAGGAAGTCGGGACATATAACCATTTCAATATTATCATAAGGAGTATATTCTTCTAATAATTTCTTTAATTTCAAAGCTTGGTCTTCAGCTTCTTTTACACTTAACTGCATTTTCCAATTACCAATTACTATTTTATCAAAATATTTCATAAAGATATATTAAATAAATTAAAGATTCCTAAAGAAATTAATGTTGTTAATATCCCAGCTATTATAACACCAAAGAATATATATATTAATGATTGTTTTTTATCTATACCAAATAACCATGCAGCTATAGATCCTGTCCATGCTCCTGTACCTGGTAATGGTATAGAAACAAAAAACATTAAAGCTACCTTACCCCAAAGAACATACTTATGATTAAATCTATTTCTTGTTCTTTTAAACACCCAATCAAATATCTTTCTAACCCATTTCCAATGTTTACTAACATATCTATACACAGGTCCTAAGAAATAAACAAGAAAAATAGCTGGTATAAAATCTCCAATAACAGAATACGTAAAAGCTTCCCAAATGGGTAAAGAAAAAGTATGTAAAGCTATTGGTATTGAAGCACGTAATTCAGTAACTGGTAACATAGCTAAAAGAAATGTAGCTAATTGTGGTGATAAATCATTAAAAAAATTGAAATCCATAGTAACATTATATTATAAAAAGAAAGTTAAGACCAGCTAAAATTATCTAAAACCCAAGCAGATAATACTTTTAAATCATAAAATCTACCATCATGTGTATCAGATCCTAATACTACTGTTATTATATCTTCATTAGTATTACCCAATACTTCACCTACCAAACAATAACCAGATGCCGTAATATACCCTGTTTTACCAGCCTGTATATTTAAATAACTATCTAATAATTTATTAGTAGAATACACTTTCTTAAACTTACCCTGAGAGGTATAGAATGAATATACCCTATGAGATGTTACTTCTTTAATATCTTCATTAGAGAAAGCTTTTCTAGCTAATTTTAATACATCTAAAGCTGTAGATATGTTATTATCATTTAAACCAGTTACTCCTACAAAGGAAGTATTTTCTAGACCTAATTCCTTAGCTTTTTTATTCATTAAAGAAATAAACTGATTTTTTTCTAAACCAGTACTTCTTACCAAAGCATTTGTAGCATTATTATCAGAAGCAATTAAAGAAGTATAAAATAGATTTTTAACTTTAACAGTTTCTCCTCTAAATATATTTACATTACCTCCATTAACTTCATCTTTTTTAATCATTGTTATGCTAGTATTCCAACCAGGATTATTCTCTAAAAATACTAAAGCCGTCATTAATTTAGTAATACTAGCTAAAGACCTTTGCTCTTCAGCATTTTTTTGCCATAATATCATTCCTGTTTTTTTATCAATAACAGCAGCAGATTCAGCTTTTATCTTAACTCCCCATGAATTATTATTAATCTTCTGAGGTAATATTTCAACATTACTGATAACTCTATCTTGCAAAATAACTTGATTACCATTAAAAGAAATCAAAGGAACATGACTTATGGGTGATAAAGTCAAACCTAATGATGTTACAATGCTAGAAATTAAAAACCACAAATTCATATAATATCACTTCTTTTTATTTTCTCAAACTCACCTAAAGGTAAATCATTTAATTCCAAATTACCTTCAGAAACTCTTATTAAATCAATTACTCCATAACTTAAATGTCCTAACATTCTTCTTATCTGCCTATTCCAACCCTGATGAATAGTAATTAATAATTCTTTCTTACCAACTTTCTTTACTTTATCTGCCTTAGCCAACCCCTCATCAAGTAATACACCTTCTTTTAAATCATTAATTAAATCTCTATCAATTACTTTATCTAATTCTACTAAATATCTTTTTTCAATCTCAAACTTAGGATGAGTTAATTTATATACTAAATCTCCATCATTTGTTAATAGTATTAAACCTTCAGAATCCTTATCTAATCTACCTACTGGAACTATCTTTTTATCACTTTTAATTAAAGAAACAACCGTTTTACTATTATATGGATCAGAAACAGAACATACATAACCCTTAGGTTTGTTTAATATATAGTACACCTTTTCTTCTTTTTTAATTAACCTATCATCTACTTTAATATTATCACTATTAATATCTACATTAATACCAACCTCTTTTATTATTTTATCACCAATTTTAACTTTACCAGATATTACTAATTCTTCTGATTTTCTACGAGAAGCTATACCACAATCTGCTAAAAATTTTGCTATTCTTACTTTATTCTTCATCTGTATTATTAATAACTGATTGTAAATTATCATCACTATTTAATTTTTCATAATCAGGTAAATCTTTAACAGAATCTATACCTAAATGTCTTAAAAAATCAGTTGTTGTGGAATAGTTTATTAAAAGACCACCCTGACTACTCTTACTTTCAACAAATCCTCTAATTAAAAGATTACGTAAAATTAAACTACAATTAACACCCCTAATTTGTTCTAATTCTTCTTTAGATATTGGTTGTCTGTATGAAATAATAGTTAAAGTTTCTAAAGAAGGTCTACTTAATTCTCCAGTTATTTCATCAGCAAAATATTCTTGCATTACTTTTCCATTATCTGGATTAGTAACAAATTGTAATTTACTATTATTATCTAATACATGAATGCCACTATCATCTTTATTATATTTTTCTTTTATACTACTAATTATTTCTTTTAATTCTTCTTCTTTGATATTAATAAAAGACATTATTTCTTTATACTTAATTGTCTTACCAGTAGCAAATAGTATACTTTCTACAATACTTGAATTATTTTTACTCATATTATTCTTTATTACTATATATATTTAAATCTCCAAACATTTTATCTTGAGACACGACTATTTCTTTTTGTTTAACTAATTCTAACACAGCTAAAAAACTAACTAAAATCTCTGTTCTATCTTTATTACTTAATATATTATTGAAATTAATATTCTTACTTTTTTTAATAATATCTTGTATATGACTTATCTTTTCTTTAATTGAAATAGTTTTTCTTATAGCTATTTTAGGGATATTAACAACTTTTTCAATTTTACCAATTACACCTTTAAATATTTCACCTAATAATGAAGTAGATATTTTCTTTGGTACTACAAACTTTTCTGATTGATATACTTTGTAATTAGATTTTTTAGTATATGAATACTTTTTTTTATTTACAAATATAGTATTAATATATTTACTAGCATTATAATATTGTCTATATATCTTTAATTGATCTTCTAAAGATATACCATCTTCTTCATCTAAAGATATGTCTGGTAATAAGTCTTTAGATTTAATATATATTAATTTAGAAGCAATCAAAAGAAAATCAACAACTTCTTCAGAAGCTATATCTTCCATATTATCAATATATTCTAAATATTGATCTGTTATATCTACTAAAGATATTTCCGTTATCTTTAACTTATGTTTTTCTATTAACTGAAGCAAAAGATCTAAGGGACCCTCAAACTTTTCTAAACTTATTTTATGCATTATTTTCTTTTCTTTTACGATCTCTAACAATTACTCCCCAATGGTATAGATATACTGGAAAACCAACTATTATTTGAGCTATAGCTCTTGAAGCATCTTCTTGTCTTCTTACTATTCTCATATCTATATCATTATCTTCTTCATACTCTCTCAACCATTTAGATATTGATTCTTTGTCTTCTTCAGACAGCTCACATCTTTGTATAGCTATCATTTGTTCATCAGGAGTCATACTATACCCTAAATGTATTGGTTCTTTGTATAAGTCTAAATCTGCTTTAGTAAAGATAAAAGTTTTTAAACCTAAATTAACTAAAGACCCTACACCAAATAATAATACTATTAATCCTACTAAAGAAAAAAGATACAGGTAAATAGTACGAATAACTGGATTTTTCATATATTTTTATTAATAATTATGTATGTATTATATCATTTATTTACTTTTTTAACAAAAGAAAAAGCCCTGCTAAATTAATAACAGGGCTATACATTTAATTAAGTTGTTTTATCCTTCTTTTCTTGAAGAAATGCAAAAAGTTTGTAATTCTTCAAAGATATGACCCTCTGAAATATTCATAGATCCACCCAATGCAACATTATCGCTAATTTCTACCCTACCGCTTACTGTAGCATTATCTACAATAGAAGAAAAATCTGATAGTATAACAGATCCAGATACATTAGCATTATCACATACAGCTGAATCATCACGAAGAACAACTCTTCCAGATACAATTACATTGTCTGAGACAAAAGCATTATCACGGATAATAACATTATCACGGACTATAGCATTATCTTGCACTATAGCATCTTCACCAACAAATACTGTTTCAGCAACACTTGCTGTTTCAGCAACAAGCCCTCCTCCATTAGGATGTTTGTGATACTTCTGGTCTCCAAGAAAGACACACTCAACTAATTCCATGTTCGAACTCCTTTGTTAAAGAACATGATTGTTTAAACGAACGAAACAATATACTACAATATATTATATATTATGTCAATTATAAAGCCCCCACCACAAAAGTAATGGGGGCAAGGTGGCCGTCAAAAAGAAGGAGTGGTTGATCTTATGACAGGCCACCTTTAACCCATAACAGTAGAGTAATCAAAGGTGATTAGTACCACCACTAGGGTTAATAAACAACAAATTATGTATATAATATACATAAAACATAGAAAAATGTCAAAAATAAAGGGTACCCTATAATCGGGTACCCTGTTAAAGGAGGACAAAGATATATAATAATTTAGGAGGTTGAAATGGTTAATAGCATGGTAATTAGTCCTCAAATATAATGAACATATAATATATTATATATTCAATATATCAAAAATATAAAAAAAAGCAAGTTATTTCTTTAAACTAATACCTAATTCATCTAATTGTACTTTATTAACTTCTGAAGGAGAATCCATCATAGGGTCTCTACCATCTGATGTTAAAGGAAAAGCAGTAACTTCTTTTAAATTCTTTTCTCCTAATAATACCATTAGCAACCTATCTATACCTGGTGCTATTCCTCCATGAGGTGGCACACCATATTTAAATGCTTCAAAATAATGTTCAAACTCTTTCTTTTGTTTATCGGTAAATCCTATCAAATCCCAAATCTTTTCTTGTAATTTCATATTATGAATACGGACAGCTCCTCCACCAACTTCAAAACCATTTAATACTAAATCATGTTGATATGCTTTTACTTTACCAGGATTAGAATCTAATAATTCTATATCTTCTTCTTTAGGCGCTGTAAACATATTATGTGAAGGTCCCCATACTTCTCCTGCTCCAATAAATTTATCTTCTTCAGTTTGTTTGATTACTAAAGGAAAATTAATTATCCAAGCAAAAGCTAATTCATTTGGATCGTTTTTATCTTTTCTTAAGTCTGGTTTATCAGTACTATATTCTTTCATTACATCATCGTAATTTAATCTAGGCCAAGGTTTATTAGTTACTTTCTTTTCTGGAAATAATTCTTCTACCATAGTGGTAAACATATCTTCAGTTAAATTCATTATTTCTTCTTGTGTCATAAAAGACATTTCCATATCTAATTGATAAAATTCTCCTGGACTTCTATCTGCTCTAGCATCTTCATCTCTAAAACAAGGAGCTATTTGAAAATACTTTTCTAATCCACCTATCATTAATAATTGTTTATACTGTTGTGGAGCTTGTGGTAAAGCAAAGAATTTACCTTTATGTAATCTAGAAGGAACAAGATAATCTCTAGCACCTTCTGGAGTAGATTTAGATAGTATGGGTGTTTGTACCTCAGTAAAACCATCATTAGTTAAATAATTTCTAAAGTAATTAATTACCTTATGTCTCATTTTAATATTATAAGCCATTCTTTCATGTCTTAAGTCTAAATATCTATATTTTAATCTTAATTCTTCATTAGCTTGTCTTTCTTCATTTTCTATTTCAAAAGGAGGCGTTTCTGATCTAGATAATACTTTTAATTCTTTAGCTAGTATTTCTATACTACCTGTTAATTGATCTTCTCTTTTTTGCTTCTCTCCTCTTTCTTGTATTATTCCTTTTATCTCTACCACATACTCTGGTCTAATAGTGTCTAATATTTCTGCGGATTTTTTATCCATTTCTTGAGGAACACAAACTACCTGTATTATTCCAGTACTGTCTCTGAGGTCAATAAATGCTATTTTACCCATTCTTCTGAAGACATGCACCCATCCTTTTAGT
>CAYMZA010000021.1:0-8811 GCA_964394835.1 uncultured Gammaproteobacteria bacterium | reverse complement strand
TTTGCTTTTAGCGCCAAAATAAAGTTCGAGCCGATATTTTAGGCTCTTTGGCAGTTTTTAAAAAGGCGCGCCCCAGAGCGGCGGCTGCGCGGCTAGATTTTCAGCCGCCGCTCTGCAGAGCCTTTCATATTCTTTCGTAGGCGGAGAGCCATCCGATATGAGCGGCGCTTTGCGCCGCAACATCCCAGCCCAAATGGGCTGCCAATAAAAGGCTATTGTCTTTGGGCGCTAAAAGCAAACTTTTCTCTAACAACAAACGTATGAAATATTTTATATACGCTAGGAAATCTACAGATGAAGAAGATAGACAAGTTTTATCTATTGAGTCGCAAATAAATGAATTAAAAGAATTTGCCGCCAAGGAAAAACTTGAAATCGCCGCCTCGCTTTGCGAGGCAAACACTGCCAAAGAGCCTGGAAGAATTATATTCAATGAAATGCTACTAAGGATTGAAAATGGCGAAGCTGATGGAATTCTTGCTTGGCATCCTGACAGATTAGCTAGAAATCCAATAGATGGAGGTAAAGTTATTTATTTAGTAGATACTAATAAAATAAAATCTCTCAAATTTCCTTCTTTTTGGTTTGATAATACTCCGCAAGGCAAGTTTATGCTTAATATTGCCTTTGGACAGTCAAAATACTATATAGACAATTTATCTGAAAATGTAAAAAGGGGTATAAGGCAAAAATTAAGGCGTGGAGAATGGCCCGGGCCAGCTCCAGTTGGATATTTGAATGATCTCAAAAACAAAACTATTATTTTAAATTCTAATAAGTATAAATTTATACAAAAGCTATTTAAAATGTATTCAACTGGAGATTATTCTCTTAAATATTTAGCCGATAATTTTAATGAATTAGGATTTACTTCTAGGAATGGAAATAATTTATCTGCTAGCATTATTCAACGCATATTATCTAACCCTTTTTACCATGGAGCTTTTAAATTAAACGGCGAATTGTATCAAGCTACCCACGAGCCAATTATTACCAAGAAATTGTTTGATAAATGCCAAGATGTTATGAATTCCAGAGGTCGTACTCATACAAATAAAACTCATAATTATATTTTCACTGGTTTAATGAAATGCGGAGTCTGTGGCTGTTCTATTACGGCTGAAAAACAAAAAGGTCATATTTACTATCGCTGTACCAAAAAGAAAGGAAATTGTAATACCAAATATACTAGAGAAGAATCACTGACAGAATTATTACAAAATACCTTACTTAAACATTGCCTGCCCGATAATTGGATACCTAAAATGCTGGCTAAATTAAAGCAAGATGAAGCACAAAGCAAAGAAGATACAAAACAAGCCATTTCTTCTCTAGAGAGCCAAATTACAGCTTTAGAAAGTAAGTTAGACAGCCTTTTGGAGTTAAAACTTGAAGATAGTATTTCCAAAAACGAATATCTAAACAAAAAAGAGCTTTTATTAAAACAAAAGCTAGATTTAGAAGAAAAATTAAAGGAAATTAATAATAGAGGTAATAATTGGCTCGAACCAATGAGAGATTTTATTTTACTCAATAAACAAACCAAAAAAATTGCCAAGCAAGGCAATTTACAGCAGATTAGACAATCTTTAAAAAATATCGGCTCGAACTTTATTTTAAAAGACAATAGCCTTTTATTGGCAGCCCATTTGGGCTGGGATGTTGCGGCGCAAAGCGCCGCTCATATCGGATGGCTCGGAGACAGGGAGTCGAACCCCGATTGCCTGGACCAAAACCAGGTGTCCTACCATTAGACGATCTCCGAATAAATACTTACATATAATAATATTTTTTAGGAAAAAAGTCAATATAAAAAGCCCTATCATATAAATTATAGGGCTGTATTAGTCAAAACTTAATCTCTCTTTTTGTCAAAGAGACCATTAGATAAAATAATTTCTTTCATTTCTTTACTGCATAAAGCATGAAGTGCATTAGCAAGTGTGATTAATCCATCATTTGGTATTGCTTGACGTAATTTATCTCTTTCTCCATCACTGAATTTATCAGAAAGGAGATATTCAGTAATTGGTAGCATAGACAATATTTGATGTTTAAATATTTTTAATGCTGCATTGTGCCTTAATGGATCAATTTTTTGATCATAGAGATGTGGGATAAACTTTTCTTCATTTTTATACTCAGAAGATTGTAGAAACATATGTTCAGTAGTATAGTTTCTTAAATAATCATCCCATTTTCTCATTTCATTTTTCTTAATAGATTTAGTTCCATTTAAAATATCAAAAAAAGAATCCCTTGATTTATATCCCAAATCTTTCATAGCAGTATCAAATGACAGAACATTATTTGCTATAAGTTTACCAAGAACATATATTTGTGGAAGCATACTTTCTAATTCATAACAAATATAACCTTGTTTTTCCATGAAATATATACACTTAAGCTTGTTAATATCAATTAACTTTGTATCTTTTGTTAACCAACTATAAATAGTATCATACGGAATATCAATATATTTTGCTAAATTATGCAAATCATCTAAATGATTATTGTTATTGTATTCTACAATGCATTCTTGTAATGTTCCTTTAAATACAATGTTCCTGTTATTCATGTGCGACACCCCCCTAGATTTATTTTGACTAATTGTGAAAGGACTAAAATTAATATTAATGTATAACATCATTATGTACTTTTGTCAATATAAAAAACCATTATGTAATATAATGATTCTTTATATATAAAAACAATTAGCCTTCATTTTTACTACGACCATACATTGCTTTTATTGTACCCCATGTTACATTTTCCGTTGTAGCATGAGCAGTATTTGTAAATTGAATAGCATAAATAGTAAACATAGCTATTAATACAAATAATCCAATAATTTTCTTCATAATTTCACCTCCTTTCATATTAAACTCTCTTAATAAGTGCCCCGTTGTTTTACTAACGGGGCATATTTTAAAAGAACATATTACTTCAAAAGAAGCATTTTTCTTGTGTAAGTAGAATTACCCACATCAAGACGATAGAAATATACTCCAGAAGCTACTGAGTTATCATTTTCATCCTTGGCTTTCCAAGAAAGAGAATATTCACCAGCTTCTTGAATGGTAGGAGAAAGCAATGTTTTTACTTTCCTTCCTTTAACGTTGTAAACAGTTAAACTAACTTTAGCTAAACCTGGTATGGAATAGTTAATATTAGTTTGAGGATTAAAGGGGTTAGGAACATTGGGTTTAAGAATTGTTAAGTTAACAGTACTTGGCAAATCATCTGGTACAGAAACAGAGCCACCCATACCAGACATATTAACTGGCCAACCAAATGCTCCTGCTGATAATAGGTAATCTCTAACACCTTGCTCTTGCTCTCCTAAAATACGGATAGCATTGAAGTAGGCATCATGAGTAGACCAAGATTCATTACAGAATCTTTGATTAAAATATGTTTTAGCAAATTGCAAATGTAATTCTTGGTAACCACCACGCATGTGTGCTAACCAAGTAACAGCTGTTGTATGAGTTTCTGGATCAGCTGTTAAAAACATTTTAGCAATACTAGGATAGTAGCTAGGATTATCTCTATCACAATCTCCTAAACCACATCCAGGGAATTGAGCAACAATACGTTGAGGTACTATTACTTCTTCCATGCTAAATATTGGGTCATATACTTTTTGAAAAATATATCCAGGTAATACAGAACGATTGGTAATATTACCAATACCTATCATTTCTGTAATACCACTATTAACAATATTTCTACCATGCTCTAGTCTTTCACTATATGCATAGCAGCTAGAATATTCACTATCATGAGATATAATACTAGGTATTGAATTATCTTCATACAAACCTTGAATTTCTTCTAAGGTTTGACGAGGTTCAGTAAGTGGTTCACATGAACCAGATAAATCTCCATCTAGTATAAATACTTTTTCAGATGAGATATTTTCTTGATTGTAGAAATCAAGAGCAGATTGTACACTATTCTGTATTTCAGATAATTCACAGCCAATAATCCTTGTCCAAGGAATATCAGGTAAATTATCATCATCAAAATCTACAATCATAACATCTGAAGAACATCCCCAGTAGCAATTACTTAATTCATCATCAGGGTAAAAAGTACCCACAATGTTTTTATCAGGCTCACTACCTTGATTAGCTTCTCCAACTATAATCAAAAATGGGAGACGAGGATAGCCTTGGTCTATTGCTTGTTGCCAAATAGACCGCATAATAGACCTACACTCATTGGGATCATTAGATCCTAAGATTGTTTGACTGCTTCTTCCTTGCCCTTGCCAATAGTCAATAACAGGTTGGATACTAGATAAAAAGTCAGACCTTGAACTGTAGTAAACAAAATCTGTAATTTCTACATCCCTTGTTACTGTATAATCAGAATATTCATTAAACTCATTAGACCGTGTAAATTGTCTTTGGTTTAATGATCTCAAACTATTAATATTACTAGGTGGATTAGAAGATAGTGAAAAAGGACGAGTAGAGTATTCTGTAGAATAGTCTTTGTCATTTTCTACTACTTCATACAAATCATATTCTTCATGAACTATAGTCTCATAGTAATGTGGTAAGTTACCACCACTAGCAGGTATATTAGCTAGCAGATGTTCACGATTAGCACCACCGTAAACATCAAAACTAAGAGAATTAATTTCTGGATCTGTAATCCAAAGAATATGAACACCATCATAATCTAAATATGCCCAAGCTCCTTCAAAACTTGCTGCTAAATTAGGATCATCATATGTAGAATAGTAATTAATCCTGTAACTATCACGATTAGGTCCTCTAGCATCAGAGCCAGAAGGATTAGTATTACCATCTAATTGCCTATTACCATTACTTTCAGCAGAAGAGGTAATATAAATACCGCAGTTTCCCGTTACATATGGTTGTATAGTAAATGACAATGTAGTTATGTTATCCCAAAAAGCATCTTCTACTAAACATGCTCCATTGTCATTAAACCCATAAATAGCATAATCAGCATTACTGTTTGACATTTCAGTGTCAAAAGTAACTGAACCCTGTGTGGGTCCATTAAGATAAGTATATTGAGTAGGTGAGTAACTTGAAATAGCAGGTGATAATACAGTATTACCATTACCAGACAATGAAAGACCAAGTCCAGAACGTGCATTAGTGGCATTACGGTTATTTTTACCGCTTTCACCATTCATTTTGTTCCAGAAACTTCGTGATTCACTATTACCCTCATAGCCACCTACAGAATATGTATATCCTAGGCGACAACGAGAACCTGGCCAAGCAATACTTTGATAATCATGTCCATGACATGTAAGATTATATACAATTGTATTTTGTGAATAAAAGAATTCAGATATTGTAGTAGCGTATATGTATATATCATAACCACCGCTAGATTGAGTTTTAAATATTTCATCTGGATACCAACCATCAGAAATATATTGATCATATGCATTGTCACGAGCATTACACCCAGCAGATGTATTAGCATATGCTTCCACTGCATGAGCATCGCTTGATCCATGAGCATCAATATAGTGAGCAGCATGACCACTATCAAGTTCACAAGCATAATCTTCAAGAGTTGTAATAGCTGAAGATTGATCTTCAGGAGCATATACTTGCCTATACTCATATACAATATAGTCTTGATCTATTCCAGTTTGGTAATACTCATCTCCAGAATTACCAAATTGAAATTCATAAGTTTGCCACTGAAGAAAAGAATTTCCTTGAGGAGTTTGAAAAGTTGCTTGAGCTACTGTAGCTACAAGTATAGTACAGATGAAGAAGATGATACGCATGTTATTCCTCCTCATGTTCTGTAATATCTACTGGACTGGAAAGTTCCTTGGCTAAGTTCCAAGTAATAATATCTCCATCCCATGTTTCTTTATCAAACTCAGTATTTTTTGCCTTACTAATTTCTATAATAGCTTGTTCTTTTTTAGCTTCTGGAATATGACAAATCATTCCATTTTCACTAATTAGAACAATACCATTTTTACTTAAAGTATATTGAATTCTCCAAGCAGTACTTTTCTGAGATTCTTCTAAAACTACTTCAGGACTTTTCATAAGTCGAGGAGTGGTAATAAAGAAGATTTCAGGGTACTGATCATCTTTCCACCATATTTTAATACCGTGATTCATTTTTTCAACCTTGGTAATAATATGGTCTGCTAAAATAAAGTATTCCATTAAGTAAGAAATAATCTCTTCCTTACTAGAATTATTATCATGCATATCAGTTTCAATGTTTCTAGCTATTACAAGTAATTCATGCTTTTGTTCAATAATATTGGGTACAGTAGTATCTTCTTCAGACTTAGAAAAAGCCTTAGTAAGAATTTTAATATTATTACAACTCAATATACTATTTTCAATATTCAAAGTATATGGACCAGTAATTTCATTACCATAGATATATAGTGATCCAGAATCTACTACAGTAGTTTCTTGACCAATAGCAATACTTACTAAAGTAATTAAAAAGAGTGCTGTGAAGACTTTCATGACGATTCTCCTTGTTTTGGGTGTGAACACAACATTGTTTTGAACCATTGTTTTCTCCTTTTGTTAAGGTACGGTTAAGGGTTATTTCCCTTGTACTAAAGAAATACTACATTTCTTTACTATTAGAAAAATAAAAACAGTCTGTGTGAGACTGTTATGTGCCGGTTACGCTAATGACTCATAATTACCCAAGCGTCCAAATACAGGTAATTAATCATAGTCTCACTAAATATAAAGGTAAGGGAGTATTCAGAGAATACTCCCTTACTAAGTTAAGAGCTAAGGCAAGAACATAGATGTTTGTTGGTAATATTCATCATCTTTTCTACAGAAAATGGTTTAGCAATAAAGTCAGTAGCCATATATTGATTAAGCAATCTATCACGTAGTTTGCAAACATCTGTATGCTTACCAATATGACAGGTAAATATAATTGGTGTATGCTTAGTCATTCGCATTTTTTTAACTTCTTTACAGAGCCAACCACCATCTACTTCCAGATATTCAGAAATAATGATATTTGGTTGCCAAATTACAATAGTAGATAAAGCTTTTTTAGGATCACTACAAACTACAACATCATGGGTTCCAGGATTTCTAAAAGCTTCTTTAAGTGCATATGCTGTTCCTTCATTGTTTTCTAAGATGAAAATCTTAGCCATTGTTTTGCCTCCTTGTTTGAAAAGAACATGCTACAAAAAAACACCTCTGAATGAGGCGTGTAGCAATGTTTTTTTTGTGAAATGCCGGTTACGCTACTAGCTCCTAATTACCCAAGCGTCCAAATTACGGGTAATTAATCTTCGCCTCATTTATTAGTATTTAGTTGTAAACAATTAATATATATCATATTATATTTATTTTGTCAATAGTTTTCTTACCTTGAAAAAATACTTGCTTTATGGTATCATATATTAGTATATTACATTTATGAAAATATCAGAGGAAATTGTACTATTGTACAAAAAAATAGATAGCATTTACAAGAGAAGAGTTTTTGTTGATAGGGAGGATAATAAAATAGAGGTTGATGAGGCTACTAGTCATTTAGCTTCACTTTATGAAAAAATACGCAATAGTGTAGACTTTAAAGAAGTACATCTTTTAAGACGTTTTGCTATTGAAAGAAACCTTAAAAGAAGATTTATAGTAGAAAGGTTAAAACCTAGTATAGCTAAGAGTTTAATTGAAGAGTTAATTAGAGCTAGATATTTAAAAAATAATACTATTTCAGAGAAAAAGATTAAACAAGTTGAAAATATTATACAGAAGTATAATGATCTGTTTCTTTTAATGAATGACCTATACTACGGTGAAGAATCTAAAGAATACTTTGATTGGTTAATAGGAGTGGAGGCTTGTGAAATAGACATGCTTCTTAATCCTGAAGATATAGAAGATTCAGTTATTGAAGCAATGTATGAAACCACTAAGAATCGTATTAAATTAAAAGGTGATGATGATTTAAGTATTCAAGAAAAGAATATACAACTATATATTGCTATTCACAAATCTTTAGTTAAATCAGATGATACTATTGTTTCTTTTCATTTAGTTAATCTATATTTTGATAAATGGTTAAATCCTAACAGGAAAATAATTAAAGAATTTGCCACTAAATTACCATATATATATAATACTATTCAAAATCATTTAAATCATCCTTATCAAAGAAAAATATTTAATAGTATTAAAGAGCCAGTTGTTACTTTTCAAATACTTTATGAATTAATTTTAGAAAAGGGTAGCGGTATAGAAGAATTATTAGTTAATCCAAATGCTTTAGAGTCAGAAGCTAAAATTTTAATTCATCAGAAGTATAGGAAGATAAGGAATAAGATAAGTAAAAGTTCTGTAAGAGCTATAATCTATATATTTTTGACTAAAGCGATATTAGCTATTATTTTAGAATTACCATATGAATTATATGTAATTAAAGAATTAAATTATATTAATTTAGGTATAAATGTAATATTTCCTCCATTATTAATGTTTTTAGTTACTTTAACTATAGTTCCACCTAATAGAGAAAATACAGAAAAGATTTTAGAAAATTTAAATAATTTAATATATAATAAAGCATCAAAGTCAATACTTTGTAAATTAAAAACTAAGTATAATAAAAAAATAGGATTTAGAGTGTTTTACTATATTATGATGACAATATTATATATTTTAGTATTTGGTGGTATTGTATATATGTTAAAAAGATTAGACTTTAATTTATTAAGTGGTGGTATATTTATGTTCTTTTTAACAGCTGTTTCTTTCTTTGCTATGAGAATACGTAATACTGCTAAAGAATTAA
>CAYMZA010000020.1:0-9588 GCA_964394835.1 uncultured Gammaproteobacteria bacterium | reverse complement strand
CTCCTGCTTGAGGAGGTAATAATCCAGAACCTACTGTTCTTCCTCCTAAATCCCAGTATATTCCATTATTAAAAACAATACCTTCTCCTACTGTAAAAAGAACAGAAGTTTCTACTTGCTCCCAAGATTCTAAACCTTGAATATTCACTTTAATAATATTGTCTATCATTCTATCTGCTACAGGTTCATCAACTACTTTAATTTGCCAAGTTAAAGTTTTCTTGTCACCGTCTTTCCATATAGCTAAAGAATCATCTTCTTCTTTGGTCCATATAACTTTAGATTCTTCATATAATCCTACTGTTTCTAAACTATCCCAATCTAAAGCTAATCCATCTAGAAGAGCTGTAATCTGTACATCTGTAATATCAGTACCACTATTATTTGTAATCTCTAATTGATAACGAATTATATCTGACCAATTTAATGTTTGATTACCTACTTCACCGTTTATTTCTAAACTAATATCAAATTCTGGATTTATAGCTAAAATATCTTTTTCTGATCTTGCTAAACGACGAAAGTTATCATCTACCATATTACCTATCTCAACTACCAAAGATTGATTAGGTTTACTATCTGCAGAAAAACTACCTTTTAGTATAATTTCTTTTTCTTCACCTGGTTCTAAAGTTATAATCCAATAATCCTCTTCTTTTTCTGGTTCAATGCTAATAATATCAAAGTCATCCGGATTTAATATATCTAAATATAGTTCAGTCAACACTTCATCGCCAGTATTAATATATTTTACTTTAAATTCTCTTTCTTCATCTACTAATGTTTTTTCAATACCCTCTATACTTAATTCTAATATATTATCTGTTATCTTTGTTTCTATACTAACTTCTTCACTAAAATCAGAAGTAAAGTTTTCTGGTTGATAGTCTAATATAAATTCGGTAATTAACTCATCATCCTTCTGGCCTACTAATTGTCCTTTAATTTCTAATTCACCTTCTTGATTGGGAAGTAAATTATCTAACATCCATGTAGTAGCATTTTCATCAAATGGCTCTATACTAGCTTCATCAAAGTAAAAACCTGAGGGCCATTGTACGCTTAATTCCATTTTTTCTAATACTACCTTATCTAAATTATTGTATTTAATAGTGTATGTAACTTGATCACCGGATACTATTTTATCTAGACCATCTATTTTTAATTCTAAACTTTTATCAATTACTTCTCCTCCTTGATTATTCCAATATATAAATCCTGCGAAGGTTGCTAGGAATAGTAAGAAGATAATCCAAAGACAGCCACCTCTTTTTTTCTTAGCTTTTTTCAAAGATTGATATTCCTTAGGAACAGGTCTTTTTTTTCTCCTTACAATAGGAGCTTCGTAAGAGTTTTTTCTAACAGGAGCTCTTTTAATTGAATCTATACTCCTTTTTCTTATTTTAGCCATATGTAAATAATTTTAATGATTGATATGGTTGATTATAAACAGCTTGATAGAATAATTGAGATACTTTAAGCCATTCTTTATTTAAACTATTATTAATTTTTAAATCTTTAAATAATGTCCAGTTGCTTTCTAAGATATACCTTAGAAAATGTATTAATTCATCAGATACATTAAGAGCTTCTTCAGGATGCTCTCTACATACTATACCACGACCAGACAAATATTTAAAATTATTATTTATTTTTTTATTACACAAAAGACAATTATTTAATTCTGGTTTCCATCCTGAAATACTTAAATACTTCCAAAGAAATATTCTAACTAATATTAATTTCTTTTCTTTACTTATATTCTCATTGTCAATAATTTGTAATATATCTTCTAAAAGTATAAATTCATCATATTTATTAGTACCACTATCTGATTTAAGAAATAGTTCTGCGATTAAAGAAGCTAAAGACATATTTTTTATATCTTTATTGATATTACTATAGTGCTCTAAAGTTTCTACACCTGCTAAATGATCAAACTTACCCCTACCTATCATTACTTTAATTTTAGAAAAAGGTAATAAATGACCTGCTAGTTTACTAGAAGACTTAGCAGCTGATTTAGATATTACATCTATTATCCCCTCATGAGGAGTAAACAGACTATATAGTCTATCAGCATTATTCCAATTCCTATACCTTAATACAAATGCTTCTGTCTTAAAAGACATATTATATTCTTAATCCTAAAATTATTTCTTCTTTATTTACCTTACATTCTTTATTTACTTCTGGGCTATCTTTAACTTCTTCTAAATCTTTAGCTGAAGTACCTTTAATTAATTCTTCTTTATTATTCTCAATTAAATCTTTTAAATACTTAGATTCAGTTTGATATGTTTCTACAGGATTATCTGAAGGTTTTAATCCAACTTGTTTACGTAAACTATTTATAAATCTAATAAGTTCTCTAATATTACCCTTATCTTTTAATTCTTCTGTTAATTGTATATCTAAAGTTACATTAAAATTATTAACTTCTGTTAATTTCCAAGTATCTCCTTCTGATAACTTATCTACTAATTTAACTTCTTCTACATTTAATTCACTAGATAATAATTCTAAATAGCTTTCATCTAATTTTGATTTATTATCTACTTCTAGTACTGCCAAAGGTTGTCTTACTCTTAAACTTTCTTTAGCCCTTAAAGAGTGAACTACTTCTGCTACTTGCCTTACTGTATACATGTTTTCTAAAACAGTATTATCTATTAATTCTTTTTTTGTTTCTAAAGCTTTTTCTAAATGAACAGATTCTTCTTTACTTTCAAATGACTTGTATATAATATCTGCAGTCATAGGTGTAAAAGGAGCAATCAATTTAGATAATTGTTTTAATATATATGCTAAAGTTTGTATTGCTTGTTCATCAATTTCTTTAAATCTATCTCTACTTCTTCTAATATACCAAGTTGATAATATATCAATAAATTCTATTATTGGTCTAGAAGCTTTAAGTATATTATATTCTTCCATATGTGTATTAACATCTTGTACTAAGATATTAAACTTACTTACAATCCATTTATCTAAATCATTATCTAGTTTAGATAATTCTTCTCCGCTTTGTTTTTCTTTACCCTTAAACATTTCATAGAAATTAAATACATTTTGTAATATACCTGTAAATCTACGATATGTACTTTGCATATCTTTTTCTATAAATGAAAAGTTCTCTCCATATACTACTGGTGAAGTTAATAAATACATACGTAAAGCATCTGCTCCATACTTATTAACCATATCCATAGGATCAGGGAAGTTCTTTAAAGACTTAGACATTTTCTTTCCATCTTCAGCTAATACCATTCCATTAACTGCTACATTCTTAAATGCTAAGCTATCTTTAATTCCTGTAGATATAATATGTAAATAATAGAACCAAGCTCTTGTTTGGTCTATTCCTTCTGCTATAAATTCTGCGGGAAAACTCTTTTCAAACTTTTCTTTATTTTCAAAAGGATAATGTTGTTGAGCATAGGGCATAGAACCTGAATCAAACCAAGTATCTAAAACATCTGGTATACGAGTCATAGTACCGCCACATTTACAATCAAATGTAATCTTATCAACTACATGCTTATGAATATCTGTAATCTTTTCATTACTCACTTCTTCTAAATCAGAAACAGATCCAAATACTTTTTCATTATCACATTTACCACACTTCCATATTGGTATAACTGAAGCCCAGAACCTTTGACGAGATATAGACCAATCTCTTGCTCCTTCTAACCATTTTCCAAACCTTCCCTCTTTAATATGATTAGGTGTCCAATTAATATCTTTAGCTAATTCTATAGCTCTATCTTTAATTTTAGTAACAGCAACAAAATATGAAGAAGTAGCATAATTAATTAATGGTGTATCACATCTCCAACAATGAGGATAACTATGTTCATACTTTTTTTTAGCAAAAAGTAAATTTTCTTTTGCTAAATATTTTATTATAGCTACATCTGTAGATTGAACATCATCCTTGGGCTTAACATGTAGTCCTTTAAAATCTTTTACTTTATTAATTATATATCCATCCATTCCTACGTGCTGAACAAAAGGTAAATCTTTTTCTTTACCTAAGTTCATATCATCTTCACCAAAGGCAGGAGCTATATGTACGACACCTGTACCATCTTCTGTAGTAACAAAATCTGCAGAAACTATCTTCCAACCATTACCTTGTTCATAGAAGTAATTAAATAATGGTTTATATTCTTTGCCTATTAAATCTTTACCTTTAAATGCTTCTATTACACTATATTCTTCTAACTCTTTATAGTTTTCTACTAATTCTTTAGCAATAATATATTTAATATTATCTTTTTCTAATTTAATATAGTCTATATCTTCACCCACAGCTAAAGCTACATTACCTATTAATGTCCAAGGAGTAGTAGTCCAAGAAAGTATAAAAGTATTTTCTTCATCTTTTAATTCAAACTTAGCTGTAACTGATAGATCTTTTATATCTTTGTACCCTTCAGCTACTTCTGATTGAGACAATGTAGTTTCACAACGAGGACAAACATGCATTGATCTATAGTCTTCATATATTAATCCTTTATCATGTAATTCTTTAAATACATACCAAACAGATTCCATAAATTCTAAATCCATAGTTCTGTAAGAATTCTTCATATCGGCCCATCTACCTAAAGCTTTAACGATCTTTTCCCATTCATCTACATAAGTTAAAACTTTAAATCTACATAAATCATTAAATTTATCTACACCTAGTTTTTCTATATCTTTCTTTTGTTTAGATCCTAATTCTTTTTCTACAATATTTTCAATTGGTAAGCCATGACAATCCCAACCCCATTTTCTTTCTACACGATATCCTTTCATTGTCCAAAATCTAGGCACAACATCTTTCATAATACCACCTACTAAATGTCCATAATGAGGAGCACCTGAAGCAAATGGAGGACCATCATAAAACAAATAATTACCCTTAGAAGAAGGTTTATCTACAGACTTATGAAATATATCTTCTTTTTCCCAAAAATCTATTATTTCTTTTTCTTTTTCTTTAAAATCTATCATAATATTAATTGAATTATATAAGGTTGTATCTTATATCAAAATAATTATTTTGACAATATCTTTAGAAAAATATGGAATAAAGTGATTGCCATAATGTTTTTTTCTTTTTCTTCTTTTTACACCTAGAAGCTTTACAAAACTTACTTGGCGATACGAATATTTTTGCTTTTTTCTTCATATTTTTTATTTATATATAAACCTTCCAGTCTTTAAGCATGGCAAAGACTGGAAGTATTATATTACTTTTTTTATCTCTTCTAATGTTAATCTTTTACTATTTTGTAAATAATCTATCTTTTTTAATAATTTTAAAGCTTTTTCAGGATCATATAATCTATACCCACCTTGGCTACGACCATCTTCTAAAAGAATACCCTCTCTTGTATAAAAATTAATAGTAGAAGGCAAAACAGAAAACAAGCTGGCTAATTCTCCTATCTTTACCAACTTTTTACCTTTAGAATTTCTTGTCTTAACATTAATACCCCTCTTTCTCGGCATATACATATTATATACCATAAAGTAGAAAGTGTAAAGTAATTATTATTACTTTATAGTAAGAGTAAAATAAAAACCCCGATTAAGGGGAGTTTATTATTTGTTATAAGTTTTGAAGTCTATTAATCTCTTGTATAATTTCTGAATCTTCTCCTATCTCTTCTATCAATACTACTTTACTTCTATTAATCTGTAATAATCCTTGAGGTTTATGTAATTCATCTCCTCTATGTATTAATACCGGCACTGTTATAACCTGAGGTTCTTCATCTTCAGAAGGTATTGTTTTTTGTTCTGTTTGAATATAGTAAACATCATCAAGATAAAAATTAAGAGCATCTTCTTTAACTACTTTAGCATAATATACTTGACCAGTATCTAGAACTACAGACTTGTAGCTCAATTCTTTTTCTAACCCCTCATTTTTATTCATAAATAGCAACGCACCTACTAAGGCTACTATAATTACTACAAGAGTAATAGCTAGCCAACCCTTGCTACCACCACTTTGTTTTTTAGTAATAAAGCTATCAAACTCCGTAAATTCATCATTTACAACTGGAGTAGGTTTCTTTACTACACGTTTTGTTGTTCTTGGCATAAGTTAAATCATTATTTAATTAATGAATATATTTTAACAATAATTAAAAAATATGTAAAGGTGTTATTAGACAAAAATCATATCATATATTATTATATTAATCAGTAATTAAAATATAATATGAAAAGCGATTTACAAAATAATTTTTATTTGTACTTTTTAAGTAAAACAAAAAGTTTAAGTAGTAGAAAGATAGTTGAACTATTATCAATATACAATACTCCACAGGATATTATAAAAGCTATAAACGATAATACATTAGACTTTAATATTAAAAACTTAATTTTAAAGAATGATAAAAATAAAATATTACTTGAGTTTAACAGCATTAAAGATAATTACATAAGTATAATTGACAAGAGGTACCCTGAACTATTAAAAAATATATATGATCCTCCTCTTTTTATATATTACAAAGGTGATATAGAACTTTTGAATAATCAATATAATATATCTATTGTTGGATCTCGTAAAATTACTACATATCACAATACAATAACAAAAGATATTATACATACTTTAAAAGATTATCCTTTTGCAATAATCAGCGGATTAGCTTTTGGTGTAGATAGTTTAAGCCATAGATATGCCTTATATAATAATTTAAAGACTGTAGCAATATTACCTTCTTCTTTAGATAATATATACCCTTTTAAACATATAGGATTAGCTGAAGAAATATTAAATAATAATGGACTATTAATATCCGAATATCCTAGTAATACTAAATTAGAAACATATCACTTCCCTAAACGTAATCGTATTATAGCTGGACTATCTAATATAACAGTTGTAGTATCAGGAACATTAAAGTCAGGTACATTAATCACTGCTCAAGTAGCATTAGATGAAGGAAGAGAAGTATATGCTTTACCTGGTAATATTAATAATCTACTAAACCAAGGTCCTAATTATTTAATACAAAACGGAGCACAAATGATTAATAATACTAATGATATTTTAAAACATTTTAATATATAAATATGAATAACCAATATCAAAAAGATATTACATTTCTAGAATCTCTATCTAATATTCCTAATAATAATTTTATATTAGATGTAAAAGATAGAAAGATTTTTCTAAAACGTTTAAGTAATTTTCTTTCTCTTGTAAATAATCCTCAAGATAAATTAAAGGTTATACATATAGCCGGTACAAGTGGAAAGGGAACAACTGTAAATATATTGCAGAATTTAATGATGAAAAATAATTTAAGGGTAGGATCATACACTTCTCCATTTGCTACTACAAGTATAGAAAAGTTAAGAATTAATAATAAATTAATAAGTCCTAAAAAATTACACAAAATATTAGAGAAGAAAATTAAACCTGCTTTAGATAAGTATGTATTAAAATTTCCTACAGAACCAATATCTTACTTTGAAGCTTTCCTGGCTTTAGGATTGATATATTTCAAAGAAGAAAAGTGTGATTATATTATTTTAGAAACAGGATTAGGAGGAACACATGATGCTACTAATATTATTAAAAAACCTTTAGTTACAGCTATAACCAATATAGGATTAGACCACACAGAAATACTTGGAGATACAAAAGAGAAGATAGCCAAGGATAAAGCTGGTATTATAAAACCAAAAAGTATATTCTTAACAACAGAGAAGAATAAAAATTTAATAAAAATATTTAAAACTATTTGTAAAAAAAGAAAAGCAAAATACACAGAAATTGAAAAACTTAATAAAGAATACAACAGTAAATACTTTTCTACACCTAAACAAAAAAATAATCTTAACCTAGCTTTAAATATTTTAAAAGTATTAAATATACAAGTTAAGAATAAAGAAAAAATAATTAATAAATTTCAATTACTTTGCCGTCAAGAAATTATTCAAAGTAATCCTTTGGTAATTTTAGATGGAGCACATAATCCAGATAAACTTGGTAATTTAATTACTTTTATAAAAAAACAATACTTAAGTGATAAAAAGAAAGTTCATTTAATATTAGGGTTAGCTCATGATAAGAAATATAAGCCAGTATTAAAAAAACTATTAAATATCACTGATGAAATATATTTAACAAGATTTTTAATATCTTTAAGAAAGAGTGCTAGCTTAAAAAAACTATACAAAGATACTAAAATAATCTCTAAAATACCTACTCATATATTCAATGATCCATATCATGCATTAGACAAAGCCATGACGAAAGCTAAAAAAAATGATATCATCATTATAGCTGGATCATTTTACTTAACAGGAGAACTTCGTAAACACTGGATTAGTGAAAAATATATCTTAAAAAATTTAACTGTTTTTAAGAAAAGACTGGACAAAAGGTAAAATATCATATATATTCGCAATTAAACTATTTAAAATAATAATTATGTACAATTTAGTTATCGTAGAGTCACCAACAAAAGCAAAGACTATAAAAGGATTTTTAGGTAAAGAATATAAAGTAGAATCCTCTTTTGGTCATATTAGAGATTTACCTAAAAGTAAATTAGGTGTTGATGTAGAAAATAATTTTGAACCTACATATTCTATACCTGCTAAAGCTAAAAAAACTGTTACTAAATTAAAAAAAATAGCTGATAAAGCTAGTATTGTATACTATGCAACTGATGAAGACCGAGAAGGAGAAGCTATAACTTGGCATTTACAAAAACTATTAAAAACACCTAAAGAAAAAAGTAAAAGAATAGTTTTTCATGAAATTACTAAAAAAGCTATACTACACTCTTTAGAAAATCCCAGAAAACTAGATAATAATCTAGTAGATGCTCAACAAGCTCGTAGAGTATTAGATCGTTTAGTTGGATATAAACTATCTCCATTATTATGGAAAAAAGTAGCCAAAGGATTATCTGCTGGTCGTGTACAATCTGTAGCCGTACGTTTAATTGTAGATAGAGAAGAAGAAATAAAAGCATTTAAACCAGAAGAATATTGGACAGTAGAAGGTTTAGCTAAAAAAGAAAAAGAATTTAAAATATTACTTCATTCTAAAGAAGGTAAAAAAATAAAAAAGTTTGACTTAGATAAAGAAGAAAGTAATAAAGCTTTAGAAGAAATTAAAAAAAGTGAATTAATAGTAGATAATGTAGTTGGCAAAGATAACAAAAAGTCTCCTCTTCCTCCTTTTATAACATCAACGCTACAACAAGATGCTAATAGAAGATTTGGTTATTCTGCTAAACAAACAATGATGTTAGCACAACAATTATACGAAGGTATTAAATTAGGAGAAAAAGAAACAACTGGTTTAATAACATACATGAGAACAGATTCTTTTAATCTTTCCTCTGACTTTATCAATAATACAGAACAATATGTAGAAAAAGAATTAGGATCAGAATATATACATAAAGGTGGTAGGGTATTTAAGAAAAAATCTAAGCTATCACAAGAAGCTCATGAAGCTATAAGACCTACTAGTGTAGAAAATACTCCTGATAATGTATCTCCATATTTAGATGCTAAACAATTAAAAATATACACTTTAATATGGCAAAG
>CAYMZA010000019.1:0-10099 GCA_964394835.1 uncultured Gammaproteobacteria bacterium | reverse complement strand
TAGCTTGTTTAGCTAACTTACCAATTTCTACTTTTAATTCTTTATCAGCAACTTTTGTGCTGAATTGTTGTATAGACATATATCAAGTCTTTCACATACTGATCTGAAAGCTGATACGGCAAACATCAAACTATTAGTATAATAATCTAATGCCTACTTACCAACTTAATGTACATCAGTATTTAATTATTAAATATATTTAAAGCCCTATATTAAATAGGGCGATAATATTTATTTTTTGATTTCTTTTGGAATATCTTCTTCTGGAATAAATTTTCTCTCTATTTTTAACTTTAAAGCTTTAACTAATTTTTTAAATCTTTTTTCATCTTCTCTTTCTAGATAACGTAATAACTTATGTCTAAGAGAAACTTTAGATAATAACCCTCTACGAGAAGATACATCTTTTTTATTCTCTCTTAAATGATTAGTTAATTCTTTAATCTCTTCTGTAAGGATTGCAATTTGTACCTCAGAAGAACCTGTATCATTCTTATGAGTTTTAAACTTCTCAATAATCCTTTGTTTCTTTTTTCTGTCTAACATATTTTTCTTTCCTTTCCTTAAACCGAGTCAACCTCTAGTTAGACATAAATGTCAGAGCTAACCAAGCTTAGGATTTAATTATTAATACTGCTCTAATCTAACATTTTTAAGTAAATAAGTCAATACTATATATCATATTATATTTTTATGATAAAATAGTAGTATGAAAGAAGAAATTAGGGAATATAAACAATATCTAATATCTTTAGGCTTAAAAAGAAGTAGTATAAAAAACTATGTATGGCATTTAGGTAAATTTTTTACTTGGCTTGATAATGAACAAATAACTGAAAAAAAATTAAAGGAATACTTTGAATATTTATTACATCGATATGAAAAAATAGCTACTATTAATTTAAGATTAATAATATTAAATAATTATTTAAAATATTTAAAAAAAAGATTTAGATATATTACCCTAACTCATAGAAAAGAAGAATTAGAAGTGTTAAGCGTCAAACAATTACAAAATTTTCTAGAAAAACCATCAAAGAATAGTAATATAATTGGATTAAGAGACAAGGTTCTTTTAGAATTACTCTACTCTACTGGATTAAAGGTTAGTAAAATAATTCTTTTAAAAAAAGAATATATTGATGGTATAAAAAATGAAATAATAATTAATAATGATATTATACCTATACATCCAATAGCTTGGTCTTACTTAGAAAAATACTTAGAAAAAAGAAAAGATAATAGTCCCTGGTTATTTATTAATTTTGATAAAGCTAAAAAATATCAAGGAGGAAAGAAAGAAAATAACTATTTAACAGTAAGATCTGTAGAAAGAATTGTAGAAAAGTATGCTAGAAAATTAAAACCTATTTTAAGAATAAATCCTCAGATATTAAGAAATACCTTAGCATATAATTTAAAGAAAGAAGGTGTAAAAGAAAAAGGCTTAAAACAAGCCTTACACTTTAAAAGCAAAATAGGAGCAGAACACTATTACAAAAGAATTTAAATAGTAATATTAAATAATCCTCTTACTACAAAACCAACAAAGAAACTTAAAGTAGCTACCCCTAAACTAATAACTAACATTTCTAAAAATCTTTTTCTAAAAGATAAATCTTTGGCTACGGAGATATATAAATTAAATACGAATATTATAACAATAGCTAAGAATATAGTTAAACCTAAACTATAATAAACATTAGCAAATAATAAATAAGGAAACACTAAAACAAATACTGTTAATAAATAAGCTATACCTGTATACAAAGAAGCTTTTTTAGGATTCTTTCCATTATCTTCAGACTTAGTAGATAAATATTCAGAAGCAGCCATAGAAAAAGATGCTGATATGCCCGTAATAATACCAAGCATAGCTATTAACTTAGATTGTTGTAATGCTAAAGTAAATCCTGCTAGCACTCCTGTTAATTCTACTAAAGCATCATTTAAACCTAAAACTACAGATCCTGTGTATTTTAATTTATCTTCATCTATTAAATTAATTAATTCTTGTTCATGCTTATGCTCATCATCTATAATCTTACTAGCTTCAGGAATTATTTTAGATAGTTCTGTATAATTTAATTGAGCTCTACTTTCTCCTTTTTCCATTAATTTAACAGTGAAAGTTAAACCAAATAATCTAGCAAATAAAGTATACTTAAAAATATTCCATTTACTAGGTTTAGGACTTTTTTTAGTAAACCCCTTCCAAAACATATAGTGATTATACTCATCCTTAGCAATATGTTTTAAGATCTCTTTATTATCCTCTCCTTTAACTATTTTACTTAAAGAAATATACACAAAATATTCTGTAATCTCGCTTTTTTGAGCATTTTCTATTTTTCTTAAAGTTTTAGAATCTATTTTCATATAATTATTATTAACTTTATATATATTTTAACTTAAACTAACAATATTTACAACTATTGACAAAGTATTAAATATGTGCTATCCTACTCTATTGTATAGAGTTCATTGGCAAAATAAGGAGGTAGTAATGCCAAACAAGACAAAGAGGGTAAAGAAGAAGTACCAAGTATTTATGCTTGGTAGCCACGAACAAAAAGCAGTATTAAACGGCATTCTCTGGGCATACAGCGCAGAACAAGCTGTATTCCTTTGGTCAAGAAAGTCTGGCGCTGAATCATGTAGCAGCGTATATGATAGGCTTATTGCCAGAGAAATCAAATAACACTACCAATATATCAAGTCGTCCTGTAATACAGGCCAAAAAATCTCCCAAAAACTAATACGGGGAGACCAAGGTCCTATATCTAACGGGACGACTTTTTTATTTTATCTAAAAATAAAAAAGACACCAAACAAAGAAAGGTGTCTTTTATTAATGATATACCACGAAGGTTACTATATATATTTTAAGAACGTTAGCTAATAAAATTAAAGGTAGTGCTCCTTTTATTTTTTGAATCTTAGCTGCTACTACAGCAACGGGTTCAATAAATGGTATAAAAGGAAGCACAAAAACAATAATTATTATTTTTCTATTATGCTTTAAAAACCAAGCGAGAAGTCTTTTTTCTCCTCTTTTCAAGGATCTTCTAATGTTCTTTATTAAATACACTTCTTGCAACATATTACCAATATGCATTCTTTTAACAACAAACCTGTCAAAAACACCGGCTAAATAATATAACCAAAAAATTACTAAACTAGTGCAACCAGTTACTATCAAGAATGTTTGTAATAAAGTATAATCAATAGCATGAAAATAAATAATTGCTAATTCTGATTTAAGAAATAATAGAATAAAACCAAGTAAGTCTTGCCGCACAACATACCTCCCTATTAAAAGAACTAAAGTTTCCTAAATATACTAATACATTTTTTAAAAATAAACAAGTCTAAGCCATTGACAATAATCTTAAAACATAGTATATTCCAATATCGGATAATAATTGTTCCTTAACAAAGGAGGCTGTAATGCCAAAGAAAAAGAAATTTAAACTTCCCGTTATTCATGTACCTAAAACACTAGAACAAGCTACAAAGTTCTTGGGATATTTAGGAGAAGAACAACGATCTGTTGATCTTATCCAAACCAAACTCAATGCTGATGTTGAAGAGTTGAAAACTAAAGCAATACAAGATGCTGAAAAGCATCAAGCTAAAATTAATCAACTAATGGAAGGACTTTTTGCCTTTGCAGAAAGTCATCGAGATCAGCTTACAGAAAATAGTAAGCGAAAGACCATTGAAACCCCTAAAGGGACATTTGGTTGGCGTATTACTCCTCCGGCAGTATCCTTACGTAATGTAAAGGGTATCATAGAGATGTTAAAGTCTCTTAATCTAGAACAATTTATCAGGGTCAAAGAGCAAGTGAATAAAGAAGCTATGCTCAAGGAACCTGAACTTGCTTGTTCTATCAATGGCGTTTCTATCAAACAGAAAGAAGAATTCATTGTCAAGGTAGCAGAACTAGATATTGAAATCATTTCACAACCCTCCAAGCTTAAAAAAGCTCTGGACAAAAGAAACTCCTAACATAATTACAGCTGGTCACTAATAATGGCCAGCTTTTTATATATAAAAGGAGTCATTTTCATGACTCCTTAAAACTAAGCTCTAATTGTAAGCTATTAGCATCAACACTTTTTTCAGGAAAATCAAGTTTTAATTGTGTGCTATGAACACCTACTCTTTCTTTTCCTATACTATGGATAATATCACATAGCTCATTAATACTAATATCTCTTTCTTTAAGTATTTTACTTGCTGAAGACTGAACAACAGCTGACGAAGGATAAGATAGTATTAAATTAATAAGACACCTATTGTCTTGCTTTTGCATAATCTCATACATAACGCTGGGTACAATCTTACTAATGTGCTGCATTATCAACCTCCATTTGTTAAAGGAACCAAACACTTAAAAATATATTAATATATTTTTAAGAAATAAGCAAACAAAAAAACACTTTTTAGTTAAAGTGTTTTAAATATATATTAATGATGAACTATTTGACCAATATAATACATTAAAACTACACCAATTAAAAGCCAAATAGAATGAATTACAATTTCCTTACGTTTACTTTCATGATGTAGCTCTGGCATTAAATCTGCAGTAGCTAAGTAAATAAAATTACCAGCAGCAAAGGCAAGCATTAAAGGAATTATATTTTCAAAACTTGTTCCAAAATAATAGAAGAGTAAAGCTCCTAATACGGCAATAAATGCTGTTATTACATTATACATAAGAGCTTTAAGTTTTGACATGCCAGAATATAATAAAATACCAAAATCAGAAATCTCTTGAGGTATTTCATGAAATATAACTGCTAAAGTGACTATAACACCAGTAGAAAAATCTAACATGAAAGCTGAAGCTATTAAAGCACCGTCTATAAAATTATGTATACCATCACCAATTAAATTTAATGCCGCTATATTTTTTTTACTTTCACTACACTTATTATCATGTTCATCACAATGACAATGATGCCAATGAAATATTCTTTCTACTAAAAAGAAAAATAAAATGCTACCCAAAACAATAGTTAATATTAAATGGGTATCGTAAATATCTTGTTCTAATGATTCTGGTAATAGATCAAAAAAGGCTACGGCTAGTAATACACCAGCAGCTAAACTTATTAGAGCCTTTAATTGAATATTCTTCTTAAAAAACAATAATATACCTAATAATGATATTAAGCTTACTACAATTGTTGCTAAAACTATATTTAATAACATACAAAATATATTTTGCTTATTAAACCATGCTATAAATCAATAACTTAAATCTTACCACACCCATAACCACTATATCATATTTAATATTACTATGCAAAACTTAATAAATAGTAATTAACATAGTATAATCAGGAAGAGGGCCCTCTACTGTTGCATTTCCACTACAACTACTATTAATATAAGCTGCTGTTTGATTAATTTTTAATATATCAGCATCACCACCTTGTAGTGTAACATTACTTGGAGGAATGATATCCATAAGAGATAAATTTAAATTAATTCGCTCTACTTCTGAATAAGCACATTCAAGGATATTACTTAGATTAGCTGTAAGCTCAAGACACGAACCTGTATCAAGACCTACTACTGTATTATTCTCAAAACCACCACAACTACCTACCTCCTCTTCAATCTCTTCAGTGGATACTTTTAAAATATCTTGAATATAAAAATTTACAACTAAAGCAGAAGAAAAGATAATAAATAAGGCTGTTACTGTACCAATCATAATGTCTCTTCCTCTTTTTACTCTATCTGCATTACCACCAGAAACTAACCACCATACACCACCATAAACAAAAAACAATAAAGCAATAGCGCCTGCAGCACCAAATAATAAAGAAATTAAACTGTCAAGACTAGTAGTCATATCTCTTAAATTACACATCTGGTCCTGATCATTGAGACATTCTAACGAATCTAAAAAACCAGCATAAGTAATATTGGGTATTATTATTAAGGCTAAAGAAACTAAAATAACTACCAAAATAATTTTTTTCATATTTTTATATTTAATTCTATAAATATTATACCATATAATAAAACTTTTTTACAGCCTTATACTTTTAACTATAAAATGGTATAATAGATTTATGAAATATCTAAATATCCCAAATCAATTAACTATTCTGAGAATTATCCTAGCTGGATTTTGTATTTACTTTATTACTATTAACACACTAACTACTTTAGTAATAGCTTTAATTATATTTATAATAGCATCTTTAACAGACTATTTTGATGGAATGATAGCAAAAAAATATAATTTAATTACTAACTTAGGTAAATTACTTGATCCTATAGCTGATAAATTATTAATAATCGGGGTTTTTCTAACTTTTTTAGAACTAGGGATATTAAATATTTGGGTAGTAATTGCTATTATTGCTAGAGAATTAATAATAACAGGTTTACGTTTAATTGCTTTAAATAAAAAAAGGGTTTTAGCTGCTGAAAAACATGGAAAACATAAGATGATTTCACAAATTGTAACTATTATATTAACCTTACTTATTTTAATCTTATATTTTATATTACCAAATAATAATTTAGTAATATTTTTACATCAATATTTAATTAATATTTTAATGCTTTATGTATTAATAATTACTTTATTCTCAGGGATTTATTACTTATGGTCAAACAGAACAATTATAAAAAATCTTTAGACAAGCTAATCTTAATTTTAGCTACTGGTATGGGTATAGGATATACACCTAAAGCACCGGGAACAGCTGGATCAATCTTAGCAATACTTATTTATTTACTATTTCCTAGTATTCAAGCTTTTCTTGTTTTTACAATTATATTAACCGCTATATCTTTTTACATAGCTGGGAAAGCAGAAAAAATATTAGGAGAAAAAGATTGTCAAAAAATAGTACTAGATGAAATAGTAGGTATGTCTATTGCTTTACTATTTATACCAAATCAATGGCTTCATATCGTTATAGTGTTTATACTATTCAGATTATTTGATATAACTAAAATATTTCCTGCAAAGAAAATAGAAAAATTAGGTGGTGGTATTGGGGTTATTGGAGATGACATTTTAGCTGGAGTATATACTAATATAATTATACAAATTATTATAATTATTTTTTAACTATACACCCTCAGCTCTTAACATTACTATAATAGTAAGAAAAATAATTTTAATATCGAGGCAAACTATTTTCCAAGAAGAACTATTTTTACAAAAATCTATATATTCTTGATCTAGTTCAACGTCTGTTTTTTTAGTCTCACCTTTTAAAGATTGGAATTTACCAGTTAACCCTGCTTTAATAATACTTTTTGTTTTTATACCTCTATCTATTAATGACTGATAAACTTCTAAATTTACTGGCCTTGGCCCTACTATACTTATATCACCTTTTAAAATATTAAATAATTGTGGTAATTCATCTATATAAACTTTCTTCAAAAGATTACCGAATATAGTTAGACCACCACCATGTTCTAACTTCTTTGTGTGTATAAAAGTTCCTTCTTTTTTTAATTTAGATATAATACTAGGTTTAAAAATATTAAATTTTACAAGATTAAAGACATTACCTTGAGAAATTCTTTTTTCTGTATAAAAAAGAGAAGAAAAAACTTTTCCTAAAAATATATGTTCTATAAAAATTATTAGAAGGATAATAATAAATAACGGAATTGTAACAATAATAGTTATAAAAGAAAAAATAATATCAAATAATCTTTTTAGTCGTGGAATAGGAATTTTTTGCATAAAATATTTAATTTAACATTTCTACAATATATCAAATAACCACTTTGTTTAAAAGTGGTTATTTATATAAAATGTTTACTTTTTTCTTTTTTTTGCTTTTTCTTCAAGCATTAATCTTTTAATTTCTAATCTTTTTTTAGTTTTCTTAGAACGAGATTTTTGCTTTCTACCAACCGCATGTTCTCTTTTTGCCATATAATTTATATTATTAATTAAATACTATTCTATACTATTATATAAATAAAAGCAATGGTAGTGCTATAATATGAATTATAAAATTAAATTCAAAATTACTAATATAATCTTAAATTATTTTTTCTTTTTCTTAACAACCTTCTGCTTTGCCTTTTTCTTAGGTTTATTAACTTTAACTTTTTTCTTTTTACCAAAAGAACCAAGTATAGCTTCTTCTAATTCTATAAAATCTTTCACTTTCATTTCTACAGAATGATTTAAACTACCAGAAGAAAATACAGCTTTTTTAATTTTTTCTAACTTCTTATCTATAATAACAGGAACTTTATGTAGACTACCAAATGCACTCATAGCACCTGATTTTATATTTAATGTTTTATTAACAAGTTTTTCACCTGGTATTTTAATAATTTTAATTTCTTTTTGATGAGCTTTACTAATTACTTTTTTTAACTTCTCTAAATCTAAATTATAATCTGAAGGAAGCAATACTAAAAAATAATCTTTATCTGCTTTTATTAATAAAGATTTAGCAAGCTCTTCTAATTTCTTTTTCATTGTTATTGCAGCATCAATAGCTGTATACACTGTTCTATGTTCTAAGATATCATGATCTACTCCTGCTTTTTCTAAGTAATTTAAAACTTTTTTAGAAACCTTTGTTTTTTTAGCCATATATTTATATTAATTCTAATGTCTATATTATATCACAAAATAAACAAAAACACCTCTTTAAGCAAAGAGATGTCCTTATGGGGTCCCCTATGGGGCAAGTTCAGAACTTTTTTGGTTGAAAACAGTAAAGAAGACTTAGATTATTTAACATCTTTATATGCATCGTCCTCAAGTCTCTCCTTAAAATAAGTAGAAAATTTAGCAGCCATATAAGCTCTAAATTGTTCTATGTCTATTTCAGATGCTTTTTTCCTAATTCTGTCTAATATATTAACTGAAAAAATTTCTAGCAAAAATTCTGGATATTCATACGACTCATCTGATGCTCTTTCATGAAATTCTATTAACTTTTCTTTTAGCTCACCATATTTAACCCACTTAAGCTCCATGAGCTTCTCCCAATCATCGCCCGTCAAATCACTCTTATCAATTATGTCCAAACCATCAAATCTCATATTACTTTCGAAATCAGCAGTATCCAAACCCTGCCTTTCTAACTCTTCGGATAACACCTGATAGTCAAGAACATGTTTGCCTCCAGATTTTTCAGCTGCAACTTTTTTCATTACGGTAATCATCTCTAGGGATATAGGACGAACATTTATTCCTTCTACTTCTTTTTCATCTCCTTCAAACCCACTGACTGGAAAGCTCCATTCCGCTACTTCGTGATTTCCTGTTTCGGGATTTACATCAAGTATAGCCACATCTGCTCTAATGCCAGTATCTGGATTCGTAGCTCTAAATTTATTACCGCTAAATTCCTCTACCACAAAACCCCTGTCCTCTAAATCTAAAATCACTTCGTCAATACCGTCTGAAGTTGTGAAAAAATCTATATCATTTTCTATGTTACGATGAGCTTTGCCAAGATGTGCAGCTATTGATAGGCTGCCCATAAGCCAAAGCTTCTTATTGTTCGCTCTAAAGACTTCCTGAAAGTCACCAGTGGATTTCAAAATCTCTAGGCTTATAGTAGGTCATTGTTCTGCTCTATTATCAACCTTGTCCTCTTGTGGTAAATCTTCAAATCCCATAATTTTAAATTTAAAAATAAACTATTTTAATCATACTCCTAATATAATTTTTTGTCAATCGTAAAATTAAATTAACTCTGGAAACAAAAAACTAGCTAAGATTAGCTAATTTTTTGATGGGGTCACACTATAAGTCTTATTAGGAATAGTCTATTGAATAATGATGTTTATGTGTCTAGTTTAAACTTGTAGCGGGGTATATACCCGGATGTTACTTTTTATATACCATATATAGCATTATAGCTAGATTAATTTTTAATATAATACCTTACATTTAATATATTTATATCAAACCGTCTTGTTAATAATACATAACTTACTATATGTAATAGTAAAATATAGTATATATACTCTATTCTCAATATTATATTAATTGTTATTGCTAGTTATAATTGTAAGGACCAATTAACAACATTACGACCATCAGTTTTTTTACCAATAGACATCCATG
>CAYMZA010000018.1:0-10401 GCA_964394835.1 uncultured Gammaproteobacteria bacterium | reverse complement strand
ATATCATCTTCTTCAGTCATATAATTTGACATTCCAACATATAAACCATTACACCAATCAACATTTTCATAGTCAGAATAACTATATGTACCTACAAATCTATTAAAACAAGCATTATCATCATCCATGCTTGCTAACATAGCTAAGTCTAATGGATTAATAGTTTGATCAGAGTTAAGATCAGCTACTCTATTATAAACTCCATTATATGCTGTTTCTAAAATACCCGTTAAAACATCGCACCAAATACCTGGATCAAGATTACTAACTAAAGTAGCTTGTTCTTGTGAAGTTAATGTTGGACCCATAGTAGGTAGAGAAGGCTGGAAATTCTCATAACAAGTAGATTGATCATCATTACCAATGTAGCTAGCTAGTATAGCAAAATCCTGTGTATTAATAGTACTATCATTGTTTAAATCAAGGGTTATATTTTCTTCTGCGCTAACTATTATTCCTTTATATATAATAAAGGCAAGAGATAAGATTAATAACCCTATAAGAAAAAGTTTTTTAGTGTTTAACATATTATTTCATTATTTAATAAATACAATTATATTATACCAAAAAAAGAGAAAAATAAAAACCCCCTAGTTAAGGAGGCCTTTATACTAACATATTTAAACTTTACATCATTGGCATTCCACCACCCATTGGAGGCATGCCACCCATTGAATTATCATCTCCTTCTTTAGGTATATCAGTAATAACAGCTTCGGTAGTTAAAAACATACCTGCAGCTGAAGTAGCATTTTGCAAAGCAGATCTAGTAACTTTAGTGGGGTCAATAATTCCTGAAACAACTAAATCTTCAAACTTATCTTCTTGAGCATTATAACCAAAATTATTATTACCATTAAGAACTTCAGAAACTACAACACCTCCATCTTTACCAGCATTAATAGCTATTTGTTTCAAGGGTGTTACTAAAGCTTTCTTTAATATTTCAGCACCTAAAGCTTCTTCATCTTCTAATTCTAATTCATCAATGCTTTCTAAAGATCTTACATAAGCTACACCACCACCAACCACAACACCTTCTTCTACAGCAGCTCTGGTAGCAGCTAAAGCATCTTCAATACGATCTTTCTTTTCTTTCATTTCTGTTTCTGTAGCTGCACCTACTTTAATAACTGCTACACCACCTGTAAGTTTAGCTAAACGTTCTTGTAGTTTTTCTTTATCAAAATCAGAATCAGCATTTTTAATAGCTTTTTCTATTTGAGAAATTCTTTCTTTTAATCTAATCTCATCACCCTTACCATCTACAATAGTAGTATTTTCTTTGGTAGATTCAACCTTATGAGCTGAACCAAGCATATCAATAGTAGCTGCATTTAATTTTAAACCAACTTCTTCTGATATAACTTTAGCTCCAGTTAAAACAGCGATATCATGTAATGTTTCTTTTTTACGATCACCAAATCCTGGAGATTTAATAGCTAGAGTATTCATAACACCTCTTATCTTATTAACAACTAAAGTAGCTAAAGCTTCTCCTTCAACTTCTTCAGCTATTATAACTAAATCTTTTTTACCTGCTTGAGCTAAAGATTCTAATAATGGTAAAAGATCTTGAAGAGAAGAAATCTTTTGATCTGTAATTAAAATTAAAGGATCAGTATATACTGCTTTCATTTTATCAGAATCTGTAATCATATATGGTGAAATATATCCTTTATCAAATTGCATACCTTCTACAACTTCTTTTTCTACACCAAAGCTTTGTGATTCTTCTACTGTTATAACTCCGTTCTTACCTACAGCTTCCATTGCTGAAGCTATAATCTTACCAATTTCTTTATCATTAGCAGATATAGAAGCAACTTGTTCTATCTCAGCTTGATCAGCAACTTCTTTTGATATTTCTTTTAAATTCTTAACTACAGCATTAGTAGCTTTATCAATTCCTTTTTTTAATATTAAAGGGCTAACACCTGCAGTAACATTTTTTAATCCTTCACTAATAATATTTTGAGCTAATATTGTAGCAGTAGTAGTACCATCACCAGCTACATCAGCAGTTTTAGAAGCAACTTCTTTTACAATCTCTGCCCCTATATTTTCAAACTTATCTTCTAGCTCTATTTCCTTAGCAACACTAACTCCATCTTTTGTTATAGTTGGAGCTCCAAAACCTTTATCTAAAACAACATTACGTCCTTTAGGCCCTAATGTTACTTTAACTGAATCTGCTAAAATATCTACGCCGTCCTTCATCTTAGAACGAGCTTCTTCACTAAAAATAATTTGTTTAGCCATATATTTTCCTTTCTTTAATTATTCAATTATTGCTAATAAATCATCATGATTTAATATCTTATATTCTTGATCGTCTATTTTTATTTCTGAACCACCATATTCAGAATATATAACTTTTTGACCAATACTTAAATTTAATTTCTCTATTTTCTCACCACTACCAATAGCTAAAATTTCACCTTCCATACGTGACTCTTTATTAACTGTATCTGGTAGTATAATACCTGATTTAGTAGTTTCTTCTTTAGGCATAGCTTTTATAACTACCCTATCTCCCAATGGTTTTAAGTTCATATTTTCTTTATTAATTATTAATAAAATTAGCACTCTGTATTATAGAGTGCTAAGATACTTTTGTCAAATAATTATATTATTCTCTTTTATATAATAATGATACAGCTAAACATACTAATAACCAACCTATATATGAAGTCCAAATATAATGATCAAATAACCCTATAATTCCAAATCCTAGCAGTACAGATGTTGACAAAAGATCAGCTTCTTTAGCACTTTTAATAATCTTTTTAACTATGCTTAATAATATAAATACACCTATAATCCCAATTTCAGCAAATAATAATATGAAGATATTATGTATTGGTTGAGCTTCATAAGCATTGGATAACTTATTTGTATTATATGTAAAGTAAGTATTCATACCTAATCCTTGCCCAAATATAATACTTCTAGTATCTTGTAAATCTATTTGAGAAAATGAATCTACTCTTTCTTCTATGGACTGAGCTTCTAATCTTCCAGTAATCTCTAAACGAACATTCCATAAACTAGGAAAGTATAAATTAAAAGAATAAAATATTACTATAAACAAAACAATGTATTTAAGAATAATCTGAACAATAACCCATTTATTTTTAAATATATTTATAAGCAAAACACTAAACAAAGAAATAATTAAAGCTATAACAGCACTACGAGAAAAAGTTGCTAATAAAGCGTACGTAGAAAGAATTAAAGTTAAAAGAATAAAAATAACTTTTTTAACATTATGTGTATTTAAAAAATTAACCCATTTTTCCTCTTTCTTTTCAGTATATATATCAATCCATAAATAAATAGCTGAAAAAATAGTTAAGAATAGAAAACCAGCAAGAATATTGGGATGAGGTAATAATCCATAAACCCTTAAAAATCTTTGATCCATAAATTCTACAACAGAAGTTCCTAAAGTTTCTGATAAATGCTCTGCAATACCTAACCATTTATTAGCCACAATCTTTTGTTGAAATAGTTGTTGTAAAGCAATAATGCTTTGAATCAAACCTGAAAATAATATTAAAGAAAGAATCCAAGTTTTAGAAACAAACCTTAATAAATAACCAAAAAGAATTGCTATGTAAATAATTCCTAAATAATATAATGAAACACTAGGTATTGGAGACAATATACTTATTATTATAGAATAAGCAAAAATAAAATAAAGAAACTTATTCTTTGAAAAATATATTTCTTTTTTATGAGATAAAGCAAAGAATAAAGCAGATAATAACAAAATAATCATTGTTATATATAAACTTAATCGCCCATACTCCCATATTTGACCATCAAATAATTGATCAGAAAAAATCCATCTAGTTTGTAACGGTAGGGATATTACAAATAAACCTAAAAAAAATTTAAAAAGTTTGTTCATATTTTTTATTTAATATATTATTAATTCTTTCTTTCCATCTTCTATAAAAATAATCTCGTCTATCATTATCATGAAACTTTAGCATCTCATCATTTATTATAACTCTAGTATCAAGATTAACCAAGGACTTTAAATTCTTATCAATAATTTTTACTTGTATTAATCTATAAAAATGATCAGTCCATTTATTTAAAAAAGGAGGAGAAACTAAAAAGCCAAATATCTTAGATAATATCTTTGTAAAAAAATTATCTTTCACTTCTTTAGTAAAATCATTAGCATAAGCATTACTCATATAATCTAAATACCATTGATTGGACTTTAAAAACCTTTCATACAAATTATCTTGATTATAAATAGGTAATAATGTTTGAATCCAAAAAGGAGAATATATATCTTTATCACTTAACATTATCTTTTGTATATTTAAAGATTCTTCATCTATAAAAAAACTTAAACAAAAAGTATCTGACCTATCTTTATCACTTGGTCTTTGACCTAAAATATATACAAATAGAATACTAAAAAATCTAGCTAACCATATATTATTCTTTTTAGTAATAACAAAAAAATCTATATCACTAGTTTCTCTAGCATTACTATGAGCTAAAGAATTACAAACCGCTACCATTTTAACAAAAGGAATAAATCTATATAATTTAATTAACCGTATCGCTTTATAAAACTTTCTCTCAGCTAAATTATTATTTTGTTTACGTATTAAATATATGTGTTCATTTCCTTTTAAACAGTAAAATCCTTCTTTTAAAGATAATTCATTTTTTAAAATACTGCTATTATTTAATTCTTTTCTGATTTCTAATAAATTTACCTTTTTTCTATGTAATAAAAGATACTTCCATATTTCAGTAGAGGTTAATGGGTACTTAAAAACATCAAAAAATGCTACCGTTTTTAATATTGATCTTTCTAAATCATTCATATTATTACTTCTATTTTACTTAATTTTTCATATTTTAGCAACATATACTTGACAAAATATCAAAAGTGTGATATAGTAGTAAACATTACATGGAATAGGCTGTGTAATGTTCATTCAAAGGAGGTGACTATCAATGTCTCCAAGACAAGAAAGAAAGCTGGAAGAAGCAGGAACTGCATTCCTGCGAGCTCACGGCATGGACAAGAACGGCAAGCCTTTGGCTAGCAAGAACCGTGCCCAGGAGCAGTTCGAGCGGATGTTCATACTTACACCCCATGGTGGTAAAGTAGTCCGCTAGGACAAACAAGGGCCTGTTTATAAGACAAGACTAAAAAACACAACTAGAAAATAGGCCCTACTCCCCAATATTATTAACACTTAGTAATATTAGGAAGAACAAAAAAGACCAACAAATGGTCTTTTTTGTTTTATTTAATTTATTTTTCAAAAAGTTTTTTCAAATACTGACCTGTATAACTTTCTTTAATTTTAGATATTTGTTTAGGAGTACCCTCAGCAACAATATATCCACCCTTATCTCCTCCTTCTGGACCTAGGTCTATAACCCAGTCAGAACTTTTTATAATATCAAGATTATGTTCAACGACTAAAATGGTATTACCCTTGTCTACCAAACGATTTAAAACGTCTAATAATCTTTTAATATCATCAAAGTGTAAACCAGTAGTAGGTTCATCTAAAATGTACAATGTTTTACCAGAAGATCTTCTAGACAGTTCAGTAGCTAATTTAATTCTCTGTGCCTCTCCTCCTGATAAAGTAGTAGCTGGTTGACCTAATTGCATATATCCTAAACCAACATCACATAATGTTTTTAACTTATTAAATATATTAGGAATATTGCTAAAGAAATCCATAGCATCTTCTATTGTCATCTTTAATATCTCGGAAATATCTTTACTGTTATAGTGAATATCTAAAACATCATTATTATATCTTTTACCATGACATTCTTTACATTCTATATATACATTTGATAAAAAATTCATTTCAATTTTAATTACACCATCGCCCTGACATTCTTCACATCTTCCTCCTCTAACATTAAAACTAAATTTACCAGCTCTATATCCCCTTATCTTTGCTTCTTTTGTATTAGCAAACAAATCTCTAATATATGTAAACACACCTGTATATGTAGCGGGATTAGATCTTGGAGTTCGACCTATCGCTGACTGATCAATATTAATTACCTTATCAATATTTTTTAAACCTTTTATTTCTTGATGGTCTCCTGGATTATCTTTTGCTCTAAAAAAATGTTTAGACAAAGCTTTAGCTAAAATCTCTGTCATTAATGTACTCTTACCAGATCCAGAAACTCCTGTAATGCTAATTAACTTAGCTAAGGGTAAATGAATATCTATATTCTTTAAATTAAAAGCATTAGCTTTTATTATTGATAAAGTTTTATTATTACCCTTACGATATTTTTTAGGTGTAGTTATATATTTAACACCTGATAAATACTCACCTGTTAAGGACTTACTTTTTTTAATACTTGTAGAATTACCTTGAAAAGTAATTTCACCACCATGTTTACCAGCACCAGGACCAATATCAATAATATGGTCAGCAGCTAAAATAGTTTCTTCATCATGCTCTACTACAATTACACTATTACCTATATCTCTTAAATTTTTTAATGTTTTGATTAATTTGGCATTGTCTACTTGATGTAATCCAATAGATGGTTCATCTAAAATGTATATAACACCTGTTAAAGAAGAACCTATTTGTGTAGCTAAACGAATTCTTTGAGCTTCTCCGCCTGATAGTGTGGTAACCGATCTATTTAAAGTTAAATAACTAAGGCCAACATTATTTAAAAAACTTAATCTTTGTTTTGACTCTTTTATAATCTGTTTAGCAATTATTAATTCTTTTTCAGTTAACTTTTTAGACAATAAATTAAAAAAAGTTTTTAATTCTGTTATATCCATACTTACTATATCGGCAATATTTTTTTCTAATATCTTTATGTTCAATATCTTATATTTTAATCTTTTACCATTACACTTACTACAAACTTCTTTCCTCATATACTTTTCAATCTCACTACGCATGTAGTCAGAGTCTGTTTCTCTATATTTTTTTTCTAAATTAGAAATTACTCCTTCAAATATACTTTTACTATCTCCATTAAACTTATCACCCAAATTATATTTAATGTCCCCTGTTCCATTAAGTATAATATCAAGTTGTTTTTTACTTAACTTTTCTAAAGCTGTTCTTGTAGAAAACTTATACTTCTTAGCAACTACTTCTAATATACTAGTATACCAATTTTGATTAGATGCTGTTCTTGACCAAGGACGAATAGCACCCTCTGCTAATGATAATCTTTTATTTGGTATTACTAAGTCCGCATCAACTTTTAACTTTGTACCTAAACCAGTGCAACTAGAGCAAGCTCCATTAGGACTATTAAAAGAAAAATCTCTTGCTTTTATCTTAGAAAAATTTACTTCACTATGCTTAGGGCAAGTAAAATGCTGACTAAATAACATATCCTTTTCTTCTTTAGGTAAATTTATTGTTACAATGCCATTACCAAAATCTAAAGCAATTTCTAAAACCTTTAATAATCTTTCTTTAGTTTTTTTAGTACCATCGCGACGTAAATGATCTAGTATAACTTCAATTGTATGTTTCTTATACTTATCTAAAGTATTATCTAAAGCTTTTTCTAAAGTAATAGTTTCACCATCTATTCTTACTTTCCTATACCCAGCTTGTTTGATTCTTTCTAAAACTTTTCTATGCTCTCCTTTTTTATCATTAACTAAAGGAGCTAGGATTATAAACTCTGTTTCTTGTGAAATCTTCCATATATTATCAGCTATTTGCTGTTTACTTTGTTTAATTAATTGCTCTCCACATTTAAAACAATGGGGTTTACCTATTTTAGCAAAAAGTAATCTTAAATAATCATATATTTCTGTTACAGTTCCTACTGTAGACCTAGGATTTCTAGAAGTTGATTTTTGATCAATAGAAATAGCTGGTGATAATCCATCTATTTGTTCTACGTCTGGTTTATCCATCAAACCCAAAAACTGCCTTGCATAAGAAGACAGTGATTCAACATAACGTCTTTGACCTTCAGCATATATAGTATCAAAAGCTAGAGATGATTTACCAGATCCAGATAATCCAGTAATAACAACAAACTTATCACGAGGTATTTTAATATCAATACCTTTTAAGTTATGAACACAAGCTTTCTTTATACTAATATACTTTGGCATATTTTCTAGATAATAATATCTAAAAAATGGTAACATAGAAAATATAAAGAGTCAAGAACTAACATATAAACAAATAAATATATTATTGACAAAAATGCTATTATTTGTTAATATGTAAAGGTTAAAATCTATACAAATGAAAAACATACTATATATCATACAAATTATTATTTCTGTGCTTTTGATTATTGTAATCATGATGCAACAAAAAGGTTCTGGATTAGGCAGTGCTTTCGGTGGAGACAGTGCAGTATATAGAACAAAAAGAGGTGCGGAAAAATTTATATTTCGTTTCACAATACTTTTAAGTATATTATTTTTAGCTACTGCTTTAGCTAATTTATTTATAGAATAAGGGCTTATTAACCTATTCTTTATCTAATAATTAAAACAAAAAATTATAAAATCTTTCTCTAAAACATACAAATCTTTACTGTTTTTTAGTAAAAAAATAACAAAGAGTATCTCTGTTAAATTTTTTGATTATTACAATACAATAAAAAAGAAAGTAACCGATAAAGAACCTCTAGATGTTAATCAACAATTAGTTATTTCATTAAATAAAAAAAGAATACCTAATTGGAATCAAATAAAACAATTACCTAAATTTTTAAACAAAGGAGAAAAATTACAGTTAATTATAGTATTAAGTATATTATTAATTTCTTTTACTGTATTAATAACTAAATCATATCTTAATAATTCTATTACTGTAGCTGCTAAAGGTGGGGAATACACTGAAGGTATTATAGGAACACCAGAATTAATAAATCCAATACTAGCAAATACAGATACTGACAGAGACTTAGTTAAATTAGTATTCTCTGGATTAATGAAATTAAATGAGCAAGGAGAATTAATACCTGATTTAGCACAAGGTTATGAAATAAGTGCAGAAAAAACTATCTACACATTTGAATTAAGGGATGATCTAAAATGGCATGATAATTATCCATTAACAGCTGATGATATAATATTTACAATAGATAGTATAAAGGATGTAGAATATAAAAGTCCTTTAAAAAATAGTTTTTCTGGAATTGAGGTTCGTAAGATTAATGATAAAACAGTACAATTTGAATTACAAAAACCATTTGCTCCATTCCTATCAATCTTAACAGTAGGAATAATACCAGAACATATATGGCATAGTATACCTCCTTTTGGAGCCTCTTTGTCAAAGTTTAGTAAAAAACCAATTGGTTCAGGACCATTTAAATTTTCTTCTTTAATTCGTGATGAAAATGGAATTATTAAAAACTATACTTTAGAATCATATAAAGACTATCACTTAAATGCTCCATATATTTCCAAACTAAACTTTAAATTTTACCCAGACTTCCTTACTGGCGCTATGGCTTTACAAAATAATAATGTAGAAGGATTAATGCTATTACCGAAACAATATAAGGAAGAAATTAAAAATGATGATATTATATTCCATAATTTTAACCACCCTCAATATAGTGCAGTATTCTTAAACCCTAATAATAATGAAATATTAAGTAATAATGATATTAGAAAAGCTTTAACCTTAGCAGTTGATAAACAAAGAATATTAACTGAAGTAGTAAATAATGATGGACAAATTATTAACTCACCTATTTTACCTGGATTAGAGGGATATACCGAAGAAACACAAAGCATAGAATATTCTACTGAACAAGCAAAAGAAATATTAGAAGAAATGGAATGGTTAATACCCAAAGAAGGAGAATTTAGAACAAAAGGAGAAGATGAAGAAAAGAAGGAATTAAGCATTAAATTAACTACAATAGATCAAAGCGATAATGTTAAAATAGTATCTATTATTCAAGAAAATTGGCAAAGTATTGGTATTAAAACAGAATTAGAAATTATAGCTAAGGATAAAATAAAAAAAGATACTATAGAACCTCGTAATTATGAAGCTTTAGTATTTGGGCAAGTAATTAATATTAACTCTGGACCTTACCCATTTTGGCATTCAGAAGAAAATACTAACCCAGGACTTAATTTAAGTATTCTTGCTAATAAAGATATAGATAATAACTTAGAAATAATACAAACAACACAAAACAAAGAAAAAAAATTAATAGCTTTAAAGGAATTTCAAGAAAGATTAAAAGAACTTAATTTTGCTATCTTCCTTTATACACCTACATATACATACCCTGTAGAAGATAAAGTTAAGGGTATAGATGATATTAAATTTATAAACCTACCAGAAGATAGGTTTAATAATATAAACTCTTGGTATATTAAAACCAAAAGAGTTCTAACTAAATAAT
>CAYMZA010000017.1:0-10974 GCA_964394835.1 uncultured Gammaproteobacteria bacterium | reverse complement strand
AAAAAATTACTTTTACCCACATAAGAAGAGAGTATAATAAAGAAGCTGATGCTTTAGTTAATAAGGCTTTGGATGAAGAATTAAAATAGATTAAAGAATCTTGATATATTATCAAGATTTTTTTGTTTTTTAGGCTAATAATTGACATAATATGTAATATATTGTAGTATATTGTTTCGTTCGTTAACAATTATCTATTCACTCTTTCAGGGGGTTTGTGTGATGAAATGTTTCATTCTTTTGGTTTCTTTTTTTTTCCTTTTTCCTTTTAATCTTTTAGCAGATACGCTATATGTTCCTAGTACAGAATATCCGACCATAGAAGCTGGTGTTAATGCTGCTTTATATGGAGATGTTGTTTTAGTTGCAAGCGGTACATATTATGAAAATTCTATTCAGATGAAAAATGGAGTTTCACTTGTTAGTCAGGGTGGCGCTTCTTCTACAATTATTGATGCACAAGGTTTAGGTAGGGCTTTTCGTTGTCATGGTAATGATTCTCAAACTAAAATTAAAGGATTTACTTTGACTAATGGTTTTGGTGATCTTTATGCGGGTGGTATATATTGTACAGGTGGTTCTGAAATTTGTATTGAAGATAATATTATTACTAATAACAGTTCTACCAATAGGGGGGCTGGTATTAATTGTAATGGTGCCGCGCCATATATTTTGAATAATGTTATTTCATATAATTCTGCTGGCGGTTCTGGTGGTGCTATAGATTGCAATGATGCTTCACCAATAATTGAAGGTAATATAATTAATAATAATATTACTGATTGGTATGGTGGTGGAATTTCTTGTCATAATTCTTCACCAATTATTATTAATAATACCATTACTAATAATATTGGATTACATAAAGCTGGTGGAATATATTGTGAGGTGAATTGTTTTCCAGAAATTAGTTATAATCTTATAGCCAATAATCATTCTGGTAGTGATGATGGTGGAGGAATATCTATCTGGAATTGGTCACATCCAATTATTTCATATAATACAATTGTTGGTAATACAACAGATGGTAGTACTGGTGGTATTGCAATACATAATTCATCTAATCCAAGTATTTCTCATTGTATAATTGCTTTTAATAATGGTGCAGGATTATCTTGTCATGGTACATCTCCAATTGTTTCTTGCACTGATATATATGGTAATGGAAATAATTCAATATGTGGTATTGATAATGGAGATAACATTTTTGAAGATCCAATGTTTTGTGATGTATCCTCTAATAATTTTGAATTAGATGCATTATCTCCTTGTATTATTGGTCCTTGTGGTCAAATAGGAGTATTATATATTGGTTGCGATGGTGCTGTTTCTAATCAAAACCTTTCTTGGGGTGCAGTCAAAGCTCTTTATAGATAGCTAAAATAAGCCGTTTACTCTTGTAGGCGGCTTTTCATTGTTTTAAAAATTGATTTTTTAGTTTAAAAATAGTAATATTATAGTATATTTATTATAATAAATTTAAATAAAACTATATGATAACTCTTCAAGATTTAATAAAAAAAATTATAGATTTTAGAAATGATCGTGACTGGAAACAGTTTCATAATCCAAAAGATTTAGCTATTTCCCTATCATTAGAAGCAAGTGAAGTAGTTGAGCATTTTCAATGGAAGAATAAAGAAGAGATTGAAAAATATATTAAAACTAATAAGAATGAAATTGGTGAAGAACTTGCTGATGTATTATATTGGGTGTTATTAATGAGTTATGATTTAGGTATTGATATACTTGATGCTTTAGATAAAAAAATGGATATTAATATAGCAAAATATCCAATTAGTAAAGCAAAGGGTCGTCATACTAAATATAATAAATTATAATTTAATGATAGATATAAGAAAGTTTCAGTTTAATGAAGATGGATTTGTTAAAATTAGGAAATATCAATATGGTGAGAATTGGCCAATTGTTTATATTTCAGAAAATAATAAAGAAGCTTATATAGGTGAAACTATAAATCTTTATGCTAGAAGCAAACAGCATTACAAAAATCCAGACAGAAGAAGATTGGATAGTGTTCATGTTTTAGCAGATGAAGAATTTAATAAATCAGCTACTTTAGATATAGAGTCTTTATTGATTCAATACATGGCTGCTGATGGGAAGTTTATTTTGCAAAATGGTAATGATGGTTTAAAAAATCATAATTATTATGATAGAGAAAAGTATGAAGCAAAATTTGAATTAGCGTGGAATAGTTTAAAAGAAAACGGTCTTGTTAATCATACATTATTAGATCTTAAAAATAGTGATTTATTTAAATATTCTCCATATAAAGCATTAACAGGAGAACAGGTAGATATTTCTAATCAGATTATAGAAGATTTATTAAAGAATGATATAAATAGTTTTATTGTTAATGGTAAGCCTGGTACCGGAAAAACAATTTTAGCAACTTATTTATTAAAATATCTCAAAGATCATAAAAAAACAAAAAATTTAGAAATTGCTATTATAATACCGATGAGTTCATTAAGGCAAACTATTAAAAATATTTTTAAAAAAATTAAAGGATTAAATGCTGGTATGGTTATTGGACCAAATAATGTTGTTAAAAAAGATTATGATATTGTTATTATAGATGAAGCTCACAGGTTACAAAGAAGAAAAAATATAACTAATTATGCGGCATTTGATAGTATTAATAAAAAATTAGGATTAAACAAAGACTCTAATCAGCTTGATTGGATTATAAAAACAACAAAACATCAAATTTTATTTTATGATTCAAATCAAAGTATAAGACCATCTGATATTCGCCCAGAAGATTTTAAGAGCATTAAGACAAAATATTATAATTTAGAAAGGCAAATGAGAGTTAATGGTGGTGAGGAGTATATACATTTTATAGAAGATATTTTTAGTTTTAAAAAACCAGAAAAGAATATTTTTTCTAATTATGATTTTAAAATTTATGATGATATTGAGAATATGGTTAATGATATAAAACAAAGAAATAAAAAATATGGCCTATCCCGTATCGTAGCCGGTTATGCATGGCCATGGAATACGAATCCAAAAAGAAATAATAATGATATAAATCATGATATAGAAATAGACGGTTTAAAATTAATATGGAATAGTAATTCTAAAGATTGGATAAATTCCCCAAATGCAATAAATGAAGTTGGTTGTATTCATACTGTTCAGGGGTATGATCTTAATTATACGGGTGTTATTATTGGTCCAGAATTTTCATACGATAAAAAAGAGGAAAAATTTAAAGTTAATAAAAAGAAATATTTTGATGTTAATGGACACAGGGGTGTGCATAGTGCTGCTGAGCTAGAAAGATATATTATTAATATTTATAAAACACTCTGTACTCGTGGAATAAGGGGTACTTATCTTTACATTGTTGATAAAAATTTAAGAGAATATTTTAGAAGTTTATTTTATTAAAACAAAAACCACCATGACACAATACTACAACATACCCCGTAGTTCTAACTGGAACTATCAAAAAGGAGTAAAGAATAACTTTAAACTATCAAGATCTAAGATAGAACTATATTTATCTTGTCAAAGATGTTTCTATTTAGATAATAAACTAGGAATTAAAAGACCTCCTGGTTTTCCTTTTAATCTAAATAGTGCAGTAGATACATTATTAAAAAAAGAATTTGATATACATAGAGCTAAAGATAAGCAACATCCTTTAATGAAAGAATATAATTTAGATCTAAAACCATATCAAAATAAAGAATTAGATGAATGGAGAGAAAACTTTAAAGGAATACAAGTATTGCATAAAGATACTAATCTAATAATATCAGGAGCTGTAGATGATATATGGGTAGATAAAGATGGATTACTATATGTAGTAGATTATAAGAGTACAAGTAAAGAAGGTATAATAGATAATATAGATCAAGAATGGCAAATATGTTATAAGAATCAAATGGAGATATATCAATATCTTTTAAGAAAAAAAGGATATAAAGTATCTAATACAGGATATTTTGTATATTGTAATGGTATTACTGATAAAGAAGCTTTTGATGGTAAGTTAGAATTTGATATTACTTTAATATCATATGAAGGTAATGATGATTGGGTAGATAATACTATATTAGATATCTATGAGTGTTTAAATAAAAGAACTATACCTGAATCTAGTTATGATTGTGATTATTGTAGATACAGGGGCGTTGCTGAAGATAATTTGCAATAGTATTTGCATACTCTTTTATTTTAATGTATACAGAATATAGTGGTTTATATAATTAAATTAATATAAATATATGACAAGACAAATCATTATTAATAGTCAAGATTTAGAAAAACTAAAGAAATATACGAGTGATTTATCATTAGATTTAAATATAAATAAAGAACTAGCAAGAGAGTATTATTATAAAAACCCATCTTTAATATTATGTGATGCTATTTTATCTATTAATAGAAATTATAATAACCTTGTAATACCTAGAATAAATAAATTGGAGAAAAAATTTGAAGAAGAAAATGTTGATACAATAAAATCTTTAATGGATAAGATAGAAAATATTGGTATTAATAATTTTAAGCTTTTTTGGGATTATAATCATAGTAGAGCTGTTGAAATGTTAAAAGAATTATGTAAATATTTTTTAAAATCAAACATTAATAGTTTAGCCGAAATTAAAAAATGGGCGAAAGAATCTACTGTAGAAGATGTTATTGGAATTCAAGAGATAAAAGGTATTGGATTTTCAACTTATCAATATCTTAGGATGTTAAGTGGTGCTAGTACTTCTAAACCAAATGATAGTATAAAACAAGCAATAAAAGATGCTGGGATCGATATTCCCAAGTCAAATGAGAAAAAATTAGTAACACTCATGGAAAATACTTCTAAAAGTTTAGGTATTGATGTAAGAGTGTTGGATTACGCTATTTGGGAAAAATTTTCTAAAAAAAGTGATGTGATTAAAGATAGGGATATTGAAATACCATATGAATATGAACCCGAGGTTTATATTAGACCAAATGATTTTAATGATAATATACGTAAATATATTGAAAAATTTAAATCATGTGAAGGTTATATATTTTTAATTGATAAATATATAAATAAAGGAACGATTAACTCACTTTGTAAGGCGTTTAATAATAGTTATTCAAATGTAAAAGAAATAAAAATTATTACTTCTGTAACTAAAAATTTAGATTTAGATTTTAAAAACATATTTTTAGAAGCTAAGGCTAATTTTAAAATGATTGGTATTAATTTAGATATAAAAGTAATAATGGATAGAGAGATTTTTAATCAGCTACATGATAGATTTCTTATTTCTAAAAATGAAACATATAATTTTGTTTCTTATGATGCTATTAAGAAGGGTAGTCTTAGTCATATTGCGCCAATTCTTGATAAAAATATAAAAGAAGAAATTAAGAAACTTTTTAGAAATGTATGGTATGATTTTGGAGTAAAGGATTTGATATTATATTGGAATAAAATCATAGAAAGAAAAGAAAGGTTACTTAATTAAACATATGCAAATTAAAGATTATTTTCCTAAAGACTATTTAAAAGATCAAGAAACTTATTTAGAAGAAATAGGTGAGCATATATGTGGTAGATTTTTATCTACAATCTTTAAAGATAATAAATATTCTAAATTTATAAATTTAGAATATTTTTTTATTATTCAATATGAATTAAATCTTTTAAATCAATTAGTACATACATATTTTAAATCTGATATTGATTTATGGAATTCTATAACTATTCAAAAAATAGGATGTCAGTGTAGCTACATTAGTCATCCTTTGGAGATTTTAAGGCATACTCAAATTGAAAGTAAAAATAGTGATCATCCAATTATTTTTTCTAGAGAAAATGTACTTAAATTTGATATTTATTTTAAAGAATATTTAGAAGATATTTGTAAAAAAAATAAATTTAATGAATTAACACCTGAAAAATTATTCGAAACATTGAAAAATGACCCTGATTGTAATAATGACTATGTAAAGATATTCTTTATTAATTTAAAACAATGAAAATAATTACCTGGAATATTAGAAGGGCTATGAAATCTAGTGATGTTTGGAATATTATTATTGATATAAATCCAGATATTGCATTATTACAAGAAATAGGTGATATTCCAGATAATATTAAAAAAATATTTAGTGTTAAATTTAAAAAAGCTGTAAATAAAAATGGTAAAGAACAAAAATTTGGTACAGCTATTTTAGTAAAAGGAGAAATAGTTGATAATTTAAAATTATCGTCTAAATATGATTGGGTTAATAGAGAATTAGAATATTTTAGTGGTAATATTATTTCTTGTATTGTTAAGTTAAAGAGTGGATTAAAATTAAATTTAATTTCTGTATATAGTCCAGCATGGCCCGTAGATTATAGTAGAATAAAAGATGAAGATATATCGAAAGTAAAATTAAAAAATAATCCAAAAGTATGGATGACAGAAGTATTGTGGTCAGCACTTAAAAATATGAAATTAAATAATAATATTTGGGTTATAGGTGGTGATTTTAATATATCAGCAACATTTGATGAAACATGGGGTAGTGGTAATCAGGAAATATTAGATAGAATGAATAGTTTGAGATTAACAGAGTGCTTAGAAAAACATAATAAAAAGTTAATACCAACTTTTAAAAATTTAAATAATGGTAAAGTTATACATCAAATAGATCATTTATTTATTAGTAATAAGTTATTTAAGAAAATAAATAATTGTATAGTAGGTGATAAGTTTAATATTTTTGAAAAATCTATAAGTGATCATCTTCCAATAATAGCAGAATTTAAATGAACAAACTCCCAAATAAATTAAAGAAATTCATAGAATCATCTACATGGGTATTTGCAAAGACTTATGCAGAGACATGGCCTCATGAGTATCTTGTTAAAGAGAATGTAGATAATAATTTATTTTTAGAATTAGCAAGCTATATTGATAATAATGGTTATACTGATTTATTTTATGATTAAGAAATAGTATATTTTAATTATAATGGATATGTATATTGGCATATGGGTAATATTATAAATAGGTGTGAAGAAAAAATACATATAGTAATAGAAAAAGAGATGGTAGATTACCAATTAATTTTGAATATCCAAAAGATCAACAATATTTTATAGACTTATTAGCTAAAGGAGATTTAGATTTATTTAATAATAAATATATTAATTTATTTGACTTTAGAGATACTGGGATAAAAAGAAAGGAATTTAATAGTATAAGGAATAAAGTATTTAATAATTTAATTATTAAATATGGTAAAGAATGTCAATTAAAATTATTAGATAATTGTGAAATAGATAATAATTTAGTAGTAGATCATTATATTCCTTTATCTACCAATGAGCTTAATAAAAAATTAAGAAAATTAAAACCAGAAATAGGTAAGAAAGTTAAAACTCAAAGTTTTGGCTCTAATCATATTGATAATTTTAAATTAGCTTGTAGTAAGTGTAATGCTTTTAAAAAACATAAAATTATGGTAAAGTAAATATATGATTAAATTAAGTATATTTAAAAGAAAAAATAAATGTAGTTATTGTGGTCAGAAATCTAAAGACTTAAAATTAGTTAAAGGTTTATGCGAGGATTGCATAGATGATTTATTAAAGAAAATAGATGAAGAAGAAAATAATTATGTAGAATGTGGGACTTGTGCTGGGTATAAAGAGGAGGATATAGTTAGTGTTATCAAGAGTATTAAAAAGACTAGTATTGGATTAGAATTATTATCTAAAATAGTTGTACATAATACAGATGGCAGAAAAGATAATTCTGATAAAAAAGAATTATTTTTAAGTAATCGTCATCCTAAAAAAGCAGAAGATCATAGAAAAGAATGGTCTTTTATTAAAAATAAAAGGGTATTAGAAAATGTATCATATCAATTACAGTATTTAGAATTTACTATATTTTTGTATAATGATTATAAAATATATCTTACTATTGAATCTTTATTGTTTAAAAATATTATAGTAACTATTGCTAATATCGTAGAAGCAGTTTTATATGATGCAATAAAAAATGCAAGTAAAGATAATTATATAGTAGGTGATAGACGTGATTTTGCTTCTTTAATAAATATTATATATGACATGGGTTATATTGATAAAAAATTGAAAAATATACTTCACTGCCTTCGTAAAAAACGAAATCGTATGCATATTACAGAAACGGATTATAAGGAATATAATGCGTATAGAATTAAAGTCACTAATCGTTATATAAAATTACTAGATAAACTTAATAAACTATTAAGACAATAAATAATGGGTTGACTTATTTTTTTGTAGTTTTGGGTTGACTTATTTTTTTGTACGGTGTATATTTGTATATAAATATAGATTATAAAATATTTTATACTATTTAAATAATAATTAACATAAAAATATGAAAAAATACACTCTACATTTAAGACTAGAAGACTTAAAAGAAAAAAATAGAGAAAGAGAACTTCATTTTAAAATTCAAGGCTTTGAAGATAATGATATAATTGAAGCACTTAAAAAAGATTTCACACTCTTACTTAGTGATATTAAGTGGGTTATGTCTGCAAAAAATGGAAATCATTATAGTAGTATTGGATTAGATTGGTATGTTCAGGGATCTAAGAATGAAGATTGTAAAGGTCATAAAAGAAAATATTACAATAAATCAGCAGGAACATATCATTATATGAAAGATTTTAATAAAAATTTGGTTGAATTATTTCCTAGGATAGAAGATAGGGTATATACAGGAGAATTTGATATAGAAAATCGTACAATGGAGATTAAAAAAGAATTTTAATAATAAAAAACATGAAAAAAACATTACAAAAAATTAAAGAAAATAAAAAAACTATTTTACTATACTTAGTTATTTTTATTGTATCAGTATATTCTTTGTATACATGGAAATTAGCTAGATTAGAAACAGAATTATTATATGATTATTTTCCAGACGGAGGAATTATAGAGCATGTAGATTTTTTAAACTATTACTATAATGTAGCTTTTAAAAAGATATTATTATTTGGTGGATTTATGTTTATTAGTACATTTCTTTTATTAAAAAATAAAAAATAATATGAATGAAATTTTAAGAAAAACATTACAATTAGTATATTCATCTAAAAGACAAATGCCCGCACATTTTACAAGTAATGGTGACAGAACTCAATCATTTTGTATAGACTTTGAACCATTAACAAAAGAAATTGATGCTAGTATGGCAGCTGAAGCTTGGGGATCTATTAATCTTTTTTTAAAAAATGAAAGTTTAGCACAATATCAATTTAGTGCTGTTATGATGTGCGGTGAAGATATGATGCTTGGAGCATTTATTCTAACAAAATTAAATGGTAGTTCCTCAATGGATAAGTTAAAGAAAAATATAATAGAAGATACAGTTGAGTGTATGGCAAAAGATATTAAAGATTTAGAAAAAGTATTATCTAAAAAACAAGTAAATAAGTATTTTGATTATTGTCTAGAATATGGAAGAGATAAGAATTAAAAAATAATAATGACTAAATTAGAAGTTAAAAAAGTAGATATAACTACATTAAATGTAGATTGTATAGTAAATACTGCTAATAGTACATTATTAGGTGGCGGAGGAGTAGATGGAGCTATACATAGAGAAGCAGGTTTAGAACTTCTTGAAGAATGTAAAACGTTAGGAGGATGTAAAGTAGGAGAAGCTAAGATCACAAAAGGGTATAATCTTTCATCTAAGTATATTATACATACTGTAGGGCCATTTTATAGCTCTCAAGAAGAATCAGAAGAGTTATTATCTGATTGTTATTACAATAGCTTAGAAGTAGCTAGAAAGAATAATATAAAGAGTATAGCATTTCCTTGTATATCTATTGGAGTATTTAAATATCCTAAAGATGAAGCTGCTAAGGTAGCTATAAATACAATAAAGAGATATATTAAAGAATATCCAGATGTATTTAAAAAGATAATATTTGCTGTTTTTGAAGAATTAGATTTAAATATATATAATAAATTAATATAAAAAAATATGAAAAAATGTAAATACTGTGCTTAAGAAGTACAAGATGAAGCAATTAAGTGTAAACATTGTGGGGAATCATTATTAGATGTAAAGAGTAAAAAGAAATGGTGGATTATTGGAATAATATTAAGCTTAATAATAATTGTATCATTAGTTTTATTATATGAACCAGAATATTATACAGATTATTTACCAGAAGATGAAAATAAAATATATTCAGACATAGAAGATTTTTTAATTACTCAACCAATTAACTTTGTAAAACTATTTGAAAATCCTAGTTTAGATTTAGATATATCTACTGTAAGTTTAGATTTAAGGAAAATAAAAAATACAGAAGAGATAGTTAATTCTGTAAGTGAATCTGTGGTTCTTATTTATTCTAGTTTAAATGATGAATATTTTTATTTTGGTAGTGGTAATATTATTAGTTCTGACGGTGTTATTTTAACAAATTATCATATAATAGAAGGAGCAGAACAAGTTGCTATATCAACTATAAATGGAGATATATATTTAGTAGAAGATCTGTTAATGTATGATATAGAAAAAGATATAGCTTTGATTAAAATTAATGTTAATAACTTATCTCCAATACCATTAGGAGATTCAGATGATATTAAAATAGGGGAGAAGATAATAGTTGTAGGTAATTCAGAGGGGTTAATTAACACAGTTTCAGACGGTATTGTTAGTGGTATTAGAAATTATAATTATGAAGGTAAACAAATACAAATTACAGCTCCTATTTCTAGTGGAAATAGTGGAGGTGCTCTATTAAATAAATATGGAGAATTAATAGGTGTTCCAGCTTGGAGTATAGAGTCAGAAGATAATAGTCAGAATTTAAACTTTGCAATACCTATTAATATAATTAAAGAACTTAAATAGATTTATAGAATATAAAAAAGAAAAACACCATCTCTAAAAGAGATGGTGTTGTAAGTACATGATTTATTAT
>CAYMZA010000016.1:0-11802 GCA_964394835.1 uncultured Gammaproteobacteria bacterium | reverse complement strand
TTATATATAGCTAATACATGAGATATCTTTTGATATATTCTTTCTAAAGGATGATATAACTCTGGATTTTTATAGAAACCAAGATCATGTATAGTTACTATTACTTCTCCTCTTGTAAATATCGGAACACTATTAGTAGCAAAGAATTTATCAACAGGATGTATTAATAATTCAATACCTAAACGAATATGGGTCCATAGTTTATTAAACTTCCATACTATATTTTTGTAACTAAAATTAGATGGTCCCTTTTTTAAATCACCATCTATTTCTTTATTGTAATAAATATTAAATTTATGTTCAGTTTCTATTTTTTTAAACTCTTGAATCATATGCCAAGCATACCATTCAGTACCTGTTTTATACTTCTTACTAGCTCTTGTTGCTTCTAAACCAATAGTAAACATATTATTTAGCAGATAATATACTTCTCTTATATGATTCTAAATTTTCTAAAGCTATACCAGTACCTCTAGCTACACATAGTAATGATTCGTCAGCAATATATGCTGGAACACCAGTAGCTTGAGACAATAGTTTGTCCATATTACGTAATAGTGCTGTACCACCTGATAGTATCATGCCTTTATCCATAATATCTGCAGATAGTTCTGGTGGTGTATTAAATAATACAGATTTAACAGCAGAAATTAAACCTTGTAATTCATTCTGCAAAGCCTCTGTTACATCATCAGATGTTACTACAATAATTCTAGGTAAACCACTGATCATATCTCTACCTTTTATTTCTAATTTTAACTTTTCTCCTTTTGGTAAAAATTGAGCTGATCCTATTTTAATCTTAACATCTTCAGCTGTTCTCTCACCTATAGCTAAATTATATTTCTTTTTAATAAACTCCGCTATAGCAGAATCATATTTATTACCACCTATTTTAATAGAAGTATTAGCAACTATACCACCTAATGATATAACAGCTATTTCACTTGTTCCTCCACCCATATCTACAATCATATGACCAGATGCAGAACCAATAGGTATATCAGCACCTATAGCGGCAGCAATAGGTTCTTTAATTATATACGCAGCTTTAGCACCAGCTTTTAATGTAGCGCCAATTACAGCTCTTTTTTCTGTAGATGTAATACCTGCTGGAACAGCTATCATAACCTCTGGTCTAAATATCTTCATTCCACCCACTGCTTTGTTTATAAAATACTTTAACATACTTTCTGTAGTCCTGTAGTCTGCTATAACACCACTTTTCAATGGACGAGAAGCAATAATAGAATCAGGAGTACGACCTATCATTTCTTTAGCTTCATCCCCTACTGCTAAAACTTTTTTATCTAAAACTGATATAGCTACAACAGAAGGTTCTTGAATAACAATACCCCTCTTTGGTATGTATACCAAAGTATATGTAGTTCCTAAATCAATTCCTATCTTTTTTATAAACATTATTGTATATCTTTTATTATATATTTCATTAACCCACCTGGTAATTTTACTTCTACCTCATCACCAACTTTTTTATCTAATAAAGCATCACCCAAAGGAGCTTCTAGGGATATTTTACCTGATGCAGGATCTGCTTCTGTACTACCAACAATAGTAAAGGAAAATTCTTGACCATCTTTTTCAACTAATACTTTAGACCCAACACTAATAATATCTTTACTACTATTTTCTTCTGCAACTATGGAAGTTTTAATTAAATGCTCCAATTCTAAAATACGACCTTCTGTAAAAGCTTGTTCATCTTTAGCTTCATGATATTCAGCATTTTCAGATAAATCACCAAATTCTTGAGCTACCTTAATTCTTTCAGACACTTCTTTTCTTTTATCTGTTTTTAAATATTCTAATTCTTTATTCAACTTATCTAAACCTTGTTTAGTTAAAACCTTTTTGTCCATTTTTTTCTTTTTTTTAATTATTTAATTAGTTAAAAAATACCATTCCATAAATTCCCTTGCTACACTAACAGCTAATCCTTTATCACCACCTTCTTCTACTATAACAGATATAACTATCTTTGGATTATCATACGGTGCAAAACCAGAAAACCATGAATGAGGAATCTTACGTTTATGAAATTGAGCTGTACCTGTTTTACCAGCTACATCAACGGAAACTGATTGCATACTCTTAGCTGTACCATATAATACTGTATTATGCATTCCTTGCCTTACACTATATAAATTATCAGAAGAAATAATATCCGTCAAAGCTATTTCAAACTCTTTTTCTTCTTCATCTTTAATATTCTGTAATATATGTGGTATATATACTACACCATTATTGGCAAAATATGAAGTAAAAACTGCAGCTTGTAAAGGTGTAGCTAATAAATAACCCTGTCCAATAGATAAATTATATGTATCACCCAAATACCACCTTTCACCAATTTCTTCTTGTTTCCACTCTTTACTAGGTAAAAAACCTTTAGCTTCAGCTGGTAAATCTATACCTATTATATTACCTAAACCAAAAAATTTAGCATATTCAATTATTCTATCAACTCCTAATCCATATTGCAACCATTCATTATTGCCACCACCTATAGTATAGAAAAAGGTATTAACAGAATCAGCTATAGCCCAAAAAACATTAGTTATACCATGACCACTAGGCCTCCAATCAGGAAAAAAACTACTACCTGCTTCTACACCACCAATACTATTAACAGTAAAACCAGTATTAATTATTTCTTCTTCTAATGCTGCTCCAGCAACTACTAACTTAAAGATAGATCCAAGCGGATAAATACCAGATATTACTCTATTTAGCAAAGGATTATCTTCATTATTAATAATATTATTATATTCATCTTTATCTAAACTACTAGTAAACATATTATTATCAAAGGTGGGTAAACTAACCATAGCTAATACACCACCATCATTAGGATTTAAAACTACACCAGCCATCTTTGTTTTTCCATAACGAAAAGAATAATCAAGCATAATATCAAAAAGTTTTTCTTGACTAGCAAGGTCTAATGATAGAACTATATCTTGACCATTAACAGGTTTTTGTATTGAAATAATACTTTTTTCATTATATAGAGCATCAACCTCTATTTGTTTAATTCCATCCTTACCTTTTAAAATGTCTTCGTATATAAGTTCTATTCCACTTTTACCAATACGATCATTATAACCATAACCACCTTCTTTAAATTCTTCAGCTGTAACTAATCCTAAATGTCCAAAAATATGAGATAAACCAATATTCTTTAAATAATCCCTTCTTGGTTCATACCTTATTTCTATACTAGGATATTCTTCTGACCAAATAATTAATTTCATAGCTGAATCATATTCTAAGTCTTCATACAACAATACTTTACTATTTTCAATATCCAATCTGTTTATCATTTCTTCTTTATCTAAAGATATAACTAAAGATAAATTATCTAATAGATTATTCAAAGCCTCTTCATCTTTAGGTAAAAACTCAGTATTGATGTATAGAAAGAAATAATCATTATTCTTCAACAGTGTATTACCAAACCTATCATATACCAAACCCCTATTAGCTTTAATAACTTCAGTTTTAATACGATTACCCTCAGCCATACTACGATAGTAATCACCTTTAACAATTTGTAAATAAAAAGCTCTAGAAAATAATAATAATATTAAAAATACTATGAAAATAAATAAAAAAGACATTTTCTTTCCTTTAAAGAATTGTCCTACATAACTAGCATTATCTAATTTAGTAAACTCTAAATAATCTCCACTTTGTTTTGTACTTAAAAATCCACGGACTTTTGAATCCCTAACAGAGCCTTCTTGTATTTTAAAAGGATTATTTGCCATGTTTTTTAAACCAAAAATTAAAAAATAATAAATGAGATAATATAACTAATATAATATTTAAAACTATAGATTTTAAAACTATAAGTAAAAATATATTATTAAAAGTATATAACTCTAAATTAAATATAAAGTTAAATGAAATAAATAATAACCAAAAGATAATAAATGAAAATAATGTTAATAATATAACAGATAGAATATCTTTTGATCTAAAAATATTTAATTGTAAACTAGATATAATAAAAATAATTGCTAAAAATATAATAGTATGCAAACCAAATACAGTTGTTATAGAATCAATAAATAATCCTGATAATAAAGCAAATGAATAATTTAAAATATAATCATAACTATTAAAATATAATAATAAAAGAGCTATTAAAAATGGCTGTATAAATAAATTGAAATTAATATTTAATAATACAAATAAATAAGCTGATATAATAAATAATAATATAGCTATTAAATACTTCATATATTTATTTAATAATAACAGCTACAATACCAAGTGTATTATAATCTAGTAAAGATGAAATAAAGGCATGTTTAAATAATTCTTCTTCTGCAAATTTAATTTCTTCTACTTTTCCAATAATTAATCCTGCAGGAATACTCATACCTGTATCAGCAGTAACAATTATATCTCCTTTTTTAATATCTTGTTCTTGAGGGATATAATCCATCATCATACTAATACCTAAAGATCCTTGTATAATCCCTGATATATTATTTTCACTACTAATTTGTACAGCTATTTTACTAAAATTATCTGTTAACAATCTTACTTTAGAAATATCTTTATGTACTTCTAATACTTTACCAATAATAATACCATTATTAATTACAACTGCTTGTCCTTTTTCCACACCCTTACCCTCTCCTATATCTATAATTAAAATATTATTATTAACATTATCACGACTAATAATATTACTTACTTCTAAACTAATACTATTTTCTTCTTTAAAATCTAATAATTCTCTTAACTCACTATTTTCTTTTTCTAATGTTTTTAAATAACTATTCTCTACTAAAAGATTTTTGTAATCTTCCTCTAATTGATCAGGAGGGTTTAACAAACTATTCATTACTTGATTTGGTATAAAACTTTTTCTAAAAATAATACCTAAATCAAAAATATGACCGTTCTTTAATAGTATAAAAAAAACGGTTATTAATAAAAAAATAATAAAGATTTTAATATTATGCCTTAGCATAAACTATATTAATAATTTTCAAACTCTTTAGATGAAGGAATAAGAATTTCTTTTAAATTATCTAAATCATCTAACACTTTCCCTGTTCCCCTTACAACTGTAGTTAACGGTTCATCAGCTATATGAACCGGCATCTTTGTTTCATTAGATATTAATTCATCTAAACCTTTTAATAATGCTCCACCACCAGTTAATACCATACCCCTTTCATAAAGATCAGCTACTAATTCAGGGGGTGTATTTTCAATAGTACCTTTAATATTATCAATAATTAGTCTAATAGGTTTAGCTATAGCTTCTCTAATATTAGCGTCTGATATCTTTACCTCTTTTGGTAACCCAGTTAATAAATCCCTACCCCTCATTATAGCCTCTATTGGTTTATCTAATGGTAATACAGAAGCTATTTGTATCTTTATCTTCTCAGCAGTTCTTTCTCCTAAAAGAATATTAAATTTATCCCTAGCATATTGAATAATAGTTTCATTAAATTTATCACCAGCTAATTTTAAAGATTTCCAAGATACTACTCCACCTAATGATATAACAGCAATTTCTGTAGTACCACCACCAATATCTACTATCATACTTCCTGAAGCTTCTTGTATAGGTAAACCAGCTCCAATGGCTGAAGCCATAGATTCTTCTATTAACAATACCTCAGAGGCTCCTGCGCCCATTACAGCGTCTTCTACAGCCTTTCTCTCTACTTCTGTAACATCTAATGGTATGGCTATAACTACTCTAGGTCTAGGAACAAAAGTAAAAGATTCACGATGAACTTTTTCAATAAAATGCTTTATCATTTTTTCAGAAACTTCAAAATTAGATATAACACCATCAATTAAAGGTCTAGTTATATCAATATGAGTAGGTGTTTTACCAAGCATGATCTTAGCATCTTCTCCAACAGCTACTATCTTCTCTGTCCTATTATTAATAGCTACAACAGAAGGTTCATTTATGATAATACCTTGTTCTTTAACATAAACTAAAGTATTAGCAGTACCTAAGTCAATACCTATATCTTTAGAAAAGTTTTTAAAAAATTTACCAAACATTAGTTATAATAATTATGAAGAATCTTTTTAACTTCTTCTATTTTAATTAATTTCTTCTCACCAGTACTTCTTTCTACTAATTCTAGCTCTTCCTGCTTATCACTTACTATTAACTGCCAAGAAATACCTATTAAATCAGCATCTTTTAACTTTTTACCAAATGATATGTCTCTATCATCATACAAAATATCAAAATCTTTACTTAATTCATCATATACTTTATCTACATCTTTCTTATCATTTTTTACCAAATTTAGCAAATGAATATGAAAAGGAGTTACTTCTTTAGGCCATATTATACCATTATCATCATTACTAGCCTCAACTATAGTTCCTATAACTCTACCCAAGCCAACACCATAGCAACCCATTAAAACATCTTTTTGTTTTCCATCTTTATCTGTAAACTTTAAATTCATTTTACTAGAATACTCATTTTCTAGATTAAATATATTACCAGCTTCTACAGTTTTTTCTTCACTCAACTTAAATCCACATTTAGGGCATTCATCATCTTTCTTAACCTTAGCTATTTCACTATTCTGAGCCCAATTACATTTTTCACATAATACAGTCACATCTTCTCCAGCTTTAGTTTTAACCATAAACTCATGAGAAAACTTTTCACTAATATCACCACCGGAAGCTTCTACAGAAAAAGCATCTAACCCCATTCTTTTAAATATCTTTATATATGCATCATGTGCTTTATTATAGTATTCATCTAAATCTTTTTCATCTGCATGAAAACTATATAGATCCTTCATACTAAACTCTCTACCACGTAATAGTCCTGACTTAGCTCTTTTTTCATCTCTAAACTTAGTTTGTATTTGGTATAGTGCTATAGGTAAATCTTTGTAAGAAGTTAAATGTTTTTTAACAATATCTACAACAACTTCTTCATGAGTAGGACCTAAACCTATTTCACTACCATGATGATCTTTAAATTGATACATTATAGATTCTAAACTTTCCCAACGTCCTGTTTGTTCCCATAGTTCTTTAGATTGTAAAACAGGCATAAGTATTTCTTGACCACCTATATTATTAATCTCTTCTCTAATAATATTCTCTATTTTTCTATACACTCTTAAACCTAAAGGAAGATAATTATATACACCAGCCATTTGTTTTTCTATATACCCAGCTTTAGTTAAAAGCTCAGCATTAACACTCTTTTCTTCTCCTGAAATATCTTTTCTAGTTTTACCAAATAATTTTGATTGTTTCATATTATTATATTAAACTAATAATTCTATCTTTTTCTTGCTCTAATATTTCTGTATCATATTCACCACTATGTGCTGTTTGATTAGTATAGCAAGCACCTTTCTGATCTAAGTGTAAATTAATATTAATACCACCTTCTTTATCTTTTATATATATATGAAATCTTGGAAATTCTCCATTACCCAATCTCCTAGCAAAGCTCTCGCCTCTTTTTACAGGATGATACCCTATCTTTCTCATTAAAACTAAAGGATTATATTTAATATTTTCTAAAGTAAATTTCATTAAAATATATTCTTTATTGCTTCTAATATACCACTACCATATTTACCAATATCTCTAAAGGTTATAACCACTAAAAGTAACATTAAAAGCATAAATCCACTATTATGTATTATACCTTCAACTTTTTCACTTAAAGCTTTACCCCTTATCTTTTCTATTAATACAAATAATAATCTACCACCATCTAAAGCAGGAAAAGGAAGTATGTTTATAACTCCTAGATTAATAGATAACAATGCTGTAAACTGTAATATGTATATAAATCCCATTTGTACTATCTTACCAGTTAATACAGCTACTCCTACTGGACCTGATAATTCAGCTGTTAAACTACCTGTTGTTATTAGATTGTATAGTAAATCATAGAACGCTTTAAATACCATTCCAATCATACTAACGGTTATTTTAAAAGCCTTTCCTACACTTTCAAATATATTATATTTAACAATACCAACATCCATCATACCAACGCCAATAATATCATTATCAACCCTGTCTTCTTCACTTATACCTATTTCTTTTTCCTCACCACCTCTTTTTACGATAATATTTAAAGATTTATTATTTTTAATTTCTCCAGCTATCATATCTGAGTCTAAAACTTCTTTATCATTAATATATATAATCTTATCACCAACCTCTATTCCTTTGCTTTCAGCTAAACTACCTGATGTTAATTCTGATATAACTACATTTCTTTCTTTTATACTATTTAAATTAGTATCTTGATCTATAACTTCCGGTAAACCAATAGAAAAACCAATTGCATATAGTACAATAGCTAAGATAAAATTCATAAACACACCAGCAGTAAGTATAGCGCTCTTTTTCCAAGCAGCCTGATTAGCAAAACTATGTTTATCACCTTTGTCTTCATCACCAGATTCACCTTTAATTTTTACAAAACCACCCAATGGTATCCAATTCAAAGAATATCTTACTTTACCCTTTTTAAAAGAAAATAAACGAGGCGGAAAACCAATACCAAACTCCTCTACATCAACTCCTAATTTTATAGCAGTAACAAAATGCCCTATTTCATGTACTAGGACTAATAGTCCTAAAATTAAAACAAAAGATACAAATGTAATCATACGGTCATTATCTCCTTTTCTTTATTATCTGAAATTTCTTTTATTTTCTCATTATACTCTTTAGTTAAATCATCCAAATCTTTTAGACCTTTAAACTTATCATCTTCAGTTATTTCTTTAGCTTTTTCTAAAGATATAATTTCTTCTTTAATTTTATCTCTTTGCTGTCTTAAAGTAATACGAGATTCTTCTACCTTTTTATGTAGTATTTTAACTAAATCTTTTCTACTTTCTTCTGTTAAAGGAGGAAAGTTTATTCTAATCATATCCCCATCTACTACTGGATTAATATTAAGATCAGAACTTCTTAAGGCTCTTTCAATGTCTTTTATAATACCCTTATCCCAAGGTTTAATAGCAATAGTTTGTGGCTCAGGAGTTGTTATAGCAGCTAATTGTAGTAACTCTGACATAGTACCATATGACTCTACCTTAACTGCTTCTACTAAACTAGGAGCAACTCTACCTGTTCTTAAAGAAGTAATGTCTTCCTTAAAGAAATCTAAAGTTTTTTCATACTGCCCCTTATTATCTTCTAAAATTTTATTCATATTTATTTTTTAATCTTATAACCTGCTAAATATATAAACTTATTATCTGGAGAAAACTCTAATATCTTAGCTATATTAGCTGTAGGTAAATTACTTACATCCCAATTATTTCCACCATCTACTGAATGATATACTGCTTGACTAGTACCATAGAATATTTCATTAGTATTTGCTGGATTAACAACTACTGAATATATACGATCTCCCCTTGCTGGGCTTAATAATTTAATTTGCTTCCATCTAGTATTATCTGTAAGTCTAAAAATACCAATTTTATTAACATAAATCAAGCCATCACTAACACTTTTATCTTGAGAAACAGCTAAAACTTTTTTAGAATCTTTTAAATCATTCAAAGGTACAAATTCTTCTTCATTTCTTTCTGCTTGATCTACTGGTAGATCTAATAAATTACTCCAATTATTACCAGCATCAGAGCTCCTATATATACCATTACTACTAGTTACAATATACATTATATCGCTATTACTATAATTCTGAATTATAATATCCTTAATATTATTATTAAAACGCTTTAAAACACTCCAAGATCTACCATAGTCAGTACTTTTTAATAAGTCACCATCAGAATTGCTAGCATAAATTATGTTATTGTTATTACCCTTAATACCTAAAGAAGTAATATATTTACCCTCTATAGTTTCAAAGTACACAGAATCCCATGTTCTAGCACAATCTACTGATTTATATATAGTATTATGTATAGCTGTAAAGATAGTACAATTTCTTTGAGGATCAACAACAATATCATTAACAGTACCTTTACCACTTAAAGCATTAAACCAACCACTACCATAATTATATGTATAGAATAATCCATCATGTTGACTACCTAAGTAAATAGCAGAATCATCTAATTCATCAAAAACTAAACTAGTAATATTTGAAAAAGCAAAATTACGACTTTCACTACCTACTGTATATATTGAAGTTATATTCTGCCAAGTTTCTCCTTTAGTATCACTTCTAAATATACCAGCAAAATCATTACCACCGCTCTTTTTCTTAACACTAATACACCCAGTCAATACTAATGGTAGTATTAGAATAATAATTAATAGTTTAAAATTTTGTTTTTTCATATATTTATTTAATATTTAAGAATAAATTCTCCCAAAGTAATTGAGGAGATATATTATATTTTAACTCTTTTTTAACATTATTTAAAGATAATAGATTATTAATCAATTCTTTTATTTGAAAATCTTCAGCTAATTTATTTATTTGTTCACTATATATCATATTAACTACAGGTCTATCTATCTTAACCCAAAGTATGTCTCTTAGTATTAATTCTAAAATATCTAAGTACTGTTGTGTAAGATCACCTAATTCATTAACTTTGTATTCAGGGTATTCTTTTTTTAATACATCAAACCATTTATCTAAAGTCTGCATATAGTAAAAAGTACTATTAGATAACAACTTAAGTAAAAAAGAACAACTTTTTTTAAAACTAACCAATTTATCATCTATTAACTTCAATGCTATACCTGGTCTACCAAATGATAAATTAAGAATAGTTTCTTTTTCATCTTTTTCTAAATCAAAGTTTTCTAACCATTTCTTCATATCTTCTAATTCTAAAGGTTTAAATTTAACTAATTGAGAACGAGATATTATAGTAGCAGGAATATTAGTAATACTATCTGCTATTAATATTATACTAGCATCCTTAGGTGTCTCTTCTAATGTTTTTAATAATGCATTAGCACCAAATAAATTAATATAATCTATATTATATATAATCCCTATTTTCTTACTACCATTTAAATTACTTAAAGATAGTTTATGTAAAAACTCCTTCACATCATCTGCTTTTAATTTAGTTTTATCTAAACCTAAACTATATAAATCTAAAAAAGTATTGTTATCTAAAGATTTACAACTATAGCATTTATTACAAGGCTTTGTATTATTGTCTTTACAGAATATAGATTTAATAAAATACTTACTAGTTAATTTCTTTCCCAAACCTTTTGGACCATAGAATAAATAAGTATTAGCTAACTTATCTTTAACTATTACTTTTTGTAAAAACTTTAACTGATTTTTATGACCATATATAGGCCAATTAAACTTATCTGACATTAAGTATAAAATACCATTTTTTACTTAAAAAATCAACAATAAAACCTACTATATTATAGCAGGCTTTAATTTAATCTGTATTAGTCTACTTCTCTAGTTCTTCTCCAGATTCTTCTTTTGGTATTTCTATAGCATCCTCACCACCCTCTGGATTATATGGTTCTTTAATATTATCTACTTTTTCATCTTCTGTATTTTTACTACTTTGATCCATTTCCATTTCTTCTTCTGTCATTTTATAATCTTTAGCTTCTTTTTCTTCTGGACCAAAACCAAATTTTTCAAAAAATTTCATAATATTTATATTAATAATTATACTTAAATATTACTATATACTCTTAAAAAAGCAAGTATTTACATTAAAAAGCCTAAGTAACCAAAGATTAATCCAATTAATAATAACACATATCCCCATTGTTTACCTTTGTAAGCATTTTTAAACTTTAAAATAAATTCAG
>CAYMZA010000015.1:1262-12781 GCA_964394835.1 uncultured Gammaproteobacteria bacterium | reverse complement strand
ATTATACATATACATATAATCAAGCTAGTAAAGATACAATTAAGATATTTAGTAAATAATTATGTTAAAAAAAATATCAATATTAATGATTAGCTTAGATCCAGGATTATTAGATTCTGGTAGTAGTGGTAATGTTATAGAAAGACATAAATATTATGCTAATAAACTCAAAAGACTAGATATTATTGTTTTAGCTAAATCAAAGAATAAAAAAAATAAGTTATCAGATAATTGTAATGTTTATGGTTTTGATAATAGTTTTTCTTCTATATTCAAAGCATATAATTTAGGTAAGAAATTATTTAAAAAATATAATTATAATTTAATAGATACCCAAGATCCACATATAACAGGATTAATAGGTTATTTATTAAAAATAAAATTTAAATCTAAATTAGAAGTACATTTTCATGGTGATTTTTGGAAGAATAAGTTTTGGATTAAAGAATCTTTGAAAAATAGAGTATATAATATCTTACAAAAGATTTTAATTAAAAAAGTAGATGCTATTAGAGTTGTTAATAAAAGAATTAAAAGCAAATTAATAGAATCTGGTATTAAAAAAAATATTATTGTAACAATAAACACTGCTGTAAATGAAGAAGTTTTTGTTAAAGATATTGATTCATTTGAAATACAAAATAAATATAATAATAAAAAAATATTATTGTTCGTTGGTAGACTTGTTAAAGCTAAAAACCTATTTTTTCTTTTAGAAGTAATTAAAAAATTAAAAGAAAAAAGAGATGATTTTATTTTATTATTAATAGGTGAGGGTGAAGAAAAAGATAAATTAAATAAATTTATAAAAGAAAATAATTTAAGTGATTATGTTAATATATTAGAACCTAAATCACATAAAGAACTTTCTTTATATTATAATGTAGCTTATCTATTAATACTATTGTCTACAAATGAAAGTTTTGGTAAAGTTATAATAGAAGCTGGATTTACCAATACACCTACATTATCTTCTGAGTCTTTGGGGCCACAAGATATTATTAAAGATAATATTAACGGATATTTAGTTGAAATAAATAATTTAGATCAAACACTAGATAAATTAGATTATTTATTAAATAATAAAGATTTAGTAGAACAAGCTGGAAAAGAGGCTAAAAAGAATTTTTTATTAAAATATAGTCAAAAAGAAACATATAAAAAAGTAGAAGAATTGTGGTATAATATTGTAAATAATAGATTATGAAATTATTAATGATTACAAGAAAAATTGATAAAGATGACGGTTTAGCCGGCTTTACTTATAATTGGATTAAAAAATTATCTAAACATTTAGATAAACTATATGTTATTTGTTTAGAAAAAGGAAATATTAGTGGGTTACCATATAATATTGAAATATATTCTTTAGGTAAAGAAAAGGGAAAGAATAAATTAAAAGAATTTTTTAATTTTCAAAAATTTGCTATAAAACTATTACCAAAAGTAAATGGAGTATTTGCTCATCAAAATCCTGAATATGGATTATTAATTGCTCCTTGGTGTAAAATATTTAGAAAAAAATTAATATCTTGGTATACACACAAACAAGTTAGTTTACGGTTAAGAATTTTAAACTTTTTATCTAACAAAATGGTAACTGCTTCTAAGGAAAGTTTTAGATTGAAATCTAAGAAATTAACCGTTATGCATCACGGTATAGATACAGATCTTTTTTCTTTTAAAGAAAATCGTGATAAATTATCATTTTTATCTATTAGTCGCATTTCTGAAACAAAAAATATTCATTTAATGATAGGTTTAATTAAAGAAATAAAAGAAAAAATAGATAAAAATGTTGTTTTTAAAATAGTTGGTTCTCCTACTTTAGAAAAAGATACTATTTACTTAAAAGAATTAAAAAATAAAGTAGAAGATTTAAATTTAAATAATAATATTAAATTTTTAGGTTCTATAGCTAATAATAAAACACCTATACTATATCAAAATGCTAACATATTCTTTAATTTTTCTGATACAGGTAGTTTAGATAAAACAGTATTAGAAGCAATGAGTTGCGGTACTATACCATTTGTATCTAATGAAGCTTTTAAAAACATATTAACACCTATTAATAATTTACTTTATGTAGAAAAAGATAGATTAAATACTGATAATATTAAAGAAATTATTAATATGGATAATAGTTTAAGATTAGAATTAAGAAAATACGTAGAGAATAAACATAGTTTAGATAGTTTAGTTAAAGAGATTAAGGATTTGTTTTTATGAAAATATTAGTAGTTTTATATAAATTTGGTACACCTGAAGAAATTGGAAAAAATCTTGGTTCTTATGATTATTTTTATAATCAATTGTTAGAATTGAGTAAAAAAAATATTGAAATTATAGTTTTAGCTCCTTGGTTAAAATGGAATAAAAAAGGATCTAAAAAAATAGATAGTATTAAAATTATTAGATATTGGCCAAAACTTGCAGCTAAAAGTTTTAGAAATTTTTTATTATATAAATTAATAAATAAGTTATATATTTATATAACTAAAATAAAAACTGAAAAAGTAATTAAAAGAGAAAAAATTAATATAGTTTATGTAAGACAAGCTAGAGAAACTGGATTTTCTGTTTCTAAAATAAAAAAGAATTTTCCAAATATTCCGATTGTATTCCAACCAATCACTACTTGGTGTTGGCATTTTAAAGAAGCTGGAGATAATTTACTTAAAAAAATAGTAAAAGATATTAAAAGTCAAAAAAAGTATGCCAAGGGAATTTTAAAAGATTTTGATTATTTTGTTACATATAATAAATCAATGATTGAAGAATATGTTTCATTGGGCGCAGAAGAGAAAAAGTTTAATATTATACCAGGAGCAGTAAAACATAAAATTTTTAAACCATTAGAAAATATTTTAGACATAAAGAAAAAATTAAAATTACCTTTAGATAAAAAAATAATTTTATATATTGGTAGAATTAATATTAAAGAAAAGGGTATTGATTATTTATTAGAAGCTGTAAAAAAAATTAAAGATAATCAACAAGACTTTAAATTAATAATAATTGGTCCAGGAACAGAAGAACAGAAAGATAAATTATTGAATATTATAAAAAAATTAGATATTGAAAATTTTGTAGAATATTTAGGAAGTAAAGATTATTATAATTTACCAGAGTATATAAATTGTTCAGATATAGGAATAGTTCCCTCTGTTTGGTTTGAATCTTTTGGTAGAACAACATTAGATATGTTATCATGCGGCTTACCAGTTATAACTACAAGGGTTGGTGGAATTTGTGAAACCAATATAGATAATTCAACTGGTTTAAATGTTGATTCCAAAGATTCGATTGGCTTATCTAAAGCAATTTTACAAATTATTAATAATAGAGAATTGCAAGAAAAATTTAGTAAAAATGCAAGACAAAGAGTTTTAGAAAATTATACTTTAGAAATAACTACAAATAAATTTATAAACTTTTTTAATAAAATTATTTAATATATGTGTGGTATTAATGGCTTTACTTGGAAAGATGAAGGTCTAATCCAAAAAATGAATAAGAGAATAAAACATCGTGGTTCTGATGATGATGGATTTTTTGTTGATAATAATATTTCTTTAGGCCATGATAGATTATCAATTATTGATTTATCAGAAAAGGGTCATCAGCCAATGCACCATAAAAATTTGAGTATTGTTTTTAATGGTGAAATTTATAACTTTAAAGAAATAAGAAAAGAATTAAAGGAATTAGGCTATAAATTTATATCTAATACTGATACCGAAGTAATTTTATTTGCTTATAAGGAATGGAAAGAAGATTGTTTACATAAGTTTAATGGTATGTTTGCTTTTGCTATTTGGGACAAAGATAAACAAGAATTATTTATTGTTCGTGATAGATTGGGTATAAAACCATTATATTATTATAATAAAGATAATAAATTTATTTTTTCATCAGAGATTAAGGGTATTTTAGAACATAATATTTTAAGAAAAGTAAACATTAATTCTTTAAATTTTTTATTAAGAGTTTTATACATTCCAGAACCAGAAACAATATTTGAAAATATTTTTAAATTACCAGCTGGACATTATGCTATTATTAAAAATAAGAATTTTAAAATAAATAAATATTGGGATATTGAAAATTTTAAGGATTCTAATAAGAATTATAAACAGTTGAAGAAAGAAATATTAATACTATTAAAAGATTCTGTAAAAAAACGTTTAATTTCTGATAGACCACTTGGTGTTTTACTTTCTGGTGGTTGGGATTCAACTTCTGTTTTAGGAATTATGTCAGAATTAGGCATAAAAGATATTCAAACTTTTACTTCTGGTTTTCAGGAAAGTAATCAAAAGTATAATAAAGATTTAATATTAGCTAAAAAAACAACTAAGTATTATAATACAAAACATAATGAAATATTTTTGCCAAAAGAAAGCATAAAAGATATTTTAGAAAAAGCTATTTATCATCTTGACGAACCAAATGCAAGTTCTACTGTTGTTCCTATGTATTATTTATCTAAAAAAATAAGAGAAAAAGTAGTAGTTGTTTTAGGTGGAGACGGTGGAGATGAGTTATTTGCAGGTTATCCTAGGTATTGGCAAAGTTATTATTTAAATAAATTTCAAAAATTACCGAAGTTTATTAAAAATATATTTCCTTATTTTATTTTAGAAAAAAAGTTTAATAAAACTGATTTAAGAAATAAATTAAATATATTACCAGGCTTTAAAAGATTTTCTTTATTTAAAGTTCATCCTAAAGAAAAAATTAAAAATATATTAAAAAAAGATTTATATAAAGAAGATTTAGTTGAAAATTATTTTGTAAGTAAATATTTTAATGAAAAAAAATATGATGATTTTGAAAAGAAGTTATTATATTTAGATATAAAAAATTGGTTATCAGTAGAGTCATTGTGGAAAACAGATAGAATGACAATGGCCAATGCATTAGAAGAGAGGGTTCCATTACTGGATCATAAATTAATGGAATTATCATTTCAAATTCCAACAAAATATAAAATTCATAAATTTGCTGGAAAAAAGATATTTAAAGATGTGGTTAAGAAATATATTCCTAAACATTTAAGAAATATTAAAAAAAGAGGCTGGTTAACACCAGGTGGTAATTGGCTTAAGAAGGAATTAAAGCCATTAATGGAGGATATTTTATCTGGTATTTATTGTCCAGATATAAAACAATACTTTGATTTAAATTATTGTAATAAAATATACACAGAACACTTAAATGGTAATTCAGCTCATTCAAATCAATTATGGACTATATTAACTTTTGCAATTTGGTATAATAAATTTATTAAATAAATTTATGACAGTTTGTTTTTTCGGAAATTACATAAAAGATTATCCTCGCATTCAAACAATGCGAAAAGGTTTAAATATAAATAATATTAATGTTTTAGAATGTCATACTAGAAAAAGGGGTATTAAAAAATATTTAGATCTTTTTAAACAACATAGAAAAATTAAAAATAATTATGATATTTTAATAGTAACAATGGGAGGATATACTCTTGTTTGGTTTGCAAAATTAATTTCTAATAAAAGAATTATTTTCGATGTTTTTACATCATTATATTTAACAAATATAGAAGATAGAAAAACATGTAGTAAGTATAATTTAAAAGCTATTTATTATAAATTATTAGACAAATATTCTTGTAAATTAGCTAATAGTGTATTATTAGATACAGATGCGCAAATTAATTATTTTTGTAAGAAATATAGACTTCAAAAAAGAAAATTCAAAAGAATTTTTATTAGTACAGATAATGATATCTATTATTCAAAAGATAATAAAAAGGATAAAGATAAATTTATAATACATTGGCATGGTCACATAGTACCACTTCATTCTATTGAAACTATTATTAAAAGTGCTAAATTATTAGAAGATCATAAAGATATAGTTTTTCAAATAGTAACTAGATTTAATAGTAAGTATAGGAAAATTAAAAAATTAGTTGAAGAATTAAAATTAAAGAATATAAAATTTTATTCAGAAACAGATTATAAAGGATTAGATAAATTTATTAATCAATCAAATATTTGTCTAGGTATTTTTGGTGATAATAAAAAAGCTGAATTAGTAATTCCAAATAAGATTATAGAATCAATCGCATGTTCTAGACCTGTAATTACTGCTAATCATGAAGTTTTAAAAGAGTTATTTACAGAAAATAAAGATATAATTTTAGTTGATATAAATAATCCAAAAGACTTAGTTAATAAAATATTAGAATTAAAAAATAATAAAGGATTACAAGACATAATATCAAAAAATTGTTATAATTTATTTTTAAATAAATTAAGACCAGAAATTATTGTTAAGGATTTAATAAAAATTTTATGAAAATATTATACATAACTAATGTTAGAATACCAACAGAAAAAGCGCATGGTATCCAAATTATAAAGATGTGTGAAGCTTTTAGTAATTATAATATAAAAGTAGAATTAGTTTTACCTACTCGTAAAAATATTAAATTTAAAGATATTAATCTTTTCAAATACTATTCTATAAAAGAAAATTTTAAATTAAAAAAAATATTTAAAAATTATAACTTTAGAATAGTAGAATCTTTTTGGGATTTAGATGATCCTTATCATTATTATTTTGTATTGGAAAAAGTTTATGAAATTTAATAATAAAATAAAAATATTTTCACCGTTTACTAATATTAGTAAACAAAATTTGAAATTTGCAGAAGAAATATCTTTTTTAGATGGAGTAAAAGAAATTATATTATTACCGGACTCTTTTACAAAAGATAAGTATATGAAGGCAAATTATAAGGCTACAATTCCCTCTAGCAGTGTTATTTTGTCAAAGGCAAATAAGTTTTATCCTCAATTTAAGTCGAGGGGGATTAATTGTGGGATGATGACCGTTTTATTACCAATTGATAAGAGTGAATTAAATAAAAAATTCATAAAAGAACTTCAAAAAAAATTGACTCATGGTTTTTTGTACCATATTTTTTATATGCTAAGATTACCATTTTTTAGAAAAGAAAAAGACCTAACTAAAACTGATTTTTTTAATGTTTTAGAAGGAAATATTGGTAGTGTTTTAAAAAAATATGAAATAAAAGATGCAAATTTACCCATTATAGAAAAAACATCTCTAAAAGAATTAAGTAAATATATTAACAAAAAATGGTTAAATAAGACAGTTAGACTTAGGTATTTTTTTGGTAGGTACTTTGGTGGTAATCATTTTTTTGAGATACAAGAAGTAGTTAAGGTAGACAAAAATAGTCATAATGTTGAAGGGATAAAAGAGGGACAACTATTTATAACTTTTCATACTGGCGGTGAGGCATTACAAGATATTATTAAAAAAGAGTGGAGTGATAAATATATCTTTGATAATAATTTTATTAGTGTCAAAGATAAGAAAATTAGGAATGTCTTTTTTGATTTGAATAGAATTTTAATGAATTTGGGGTATGTATATAGGTTGGCAACATTTAGTTTAATCAATGATTCGTTAAAAAAAATATACGGAGAAGGATATACAGCTAAAATTATAGTTGATAAAAACCATAACAGTTTCAAGTTAGATAAAATAAATAACATCGACAAAATCATCTATAGACATAACGCTGAAGAATTGAAGTCTGGTGGTTTGGGTATCGTTTCCGGTAACTATAACCATAATTCTTATATCGTAGAAGGACTAGATTCTCTAGAAAAAACATTATTTACTATAGATCATGGAATTGGAAATATTTTAGATACAAATATAGAAGATAATTTAAAGACAGAGGATATTGTTAGGCTATACAAATTTAAAAAAGGAATAAAGTATATAAAAGAAGAAAATAAAATAAATATTATTAAAAATAAAAATATAGATGCGTTTTTCAATTTTTTAGAAAAAGAAAATGTTTTAAAATCAGTTGTAGAGCTGAAACCATTAGTTAACATAAAAAATAAATAAATATGATTCCGATTAAAGATATTAGGGAAAAAACCCAAAAAGACAAGTTAAAGAAAAAAAGTATTTTAAATTTTGGATATAAAATACATAGGTTTTTTTCTGCGTACTTGACTTTTCTTTTATTGAATTTATTTCCTAAAATAAAACCAAATTTTGTAAGTTTTTGTATGATTATTATTAGTTTTCTTGGTTTTTATTTTTTGCTTTTAGGTGGTTTTTTAAGTCAAATTTTAGGAATAATATTGATTTATTTTGGTTTTTTGTTGGATAAAGTCGATGGTGAAATTGCAAGATATAAAAATATTATCACAGCTAGGGGGAGTTTTTTAGATGATTTGTATCATGTTTTTGTGCAAAGTTTTTTAATATCTATATTTTGTTTTACTGTATTTGAAAACAGTGTTTTTTTTGGATTTATGCTTGGTTTATTAGTTTTCATACAATTAAATATACGCTACCAAAGAAAAGAAAGAGAATTTTTGTTTTTAAAATTATTTAGATTTATAAAAAATGATGTTTTAATAAAACAAAAAAGAGAATATAAAATTATAGTAAATATTTTAAATAGTTTTATTTTCAAAATATTTAGTTTTGTAGAAAGATTTGACTTAATGGTTGTGTTGGTTTTTTTGATAATCTTATTAGAAAAGTTTACTGTTTATACAGAAGTAAGATTTTATTTTTTTATTTCTTATTTTATTTCAAGTAGTGTATATTTAATAAGATTAATTTTATTAAATTATTTTTATAATTTAGATAAGAAATTTGAAGATCTATTTAAGAAATATAAATTATGGTTATAAAAAATGGATATTACTTAGTAAATACTGATTTGTTTAATAAGAAGGCACATTCAATTCAGATATTAAAAACAGTTGAGGCAATTAATAAAAATTCAGACATTAATTTAACTATAATTGCCCCTAAATATTCAAGCTCAAATTTAGATGAACTCTTTGCATATCATGGAATTAAAAATAAGTTTTCAATTATTTTTGTAAAGAATTTTTTATTTTCTGGAGGAGGCAAGACATCTTTTTATTTTTTTTTAATACCAATTTTTTTAAAGATATTAAAAATAAGAAAAGAAATTGATTTTATTTATTTTAGGTCAGAGTATTTTTTTATTTTGTTACTTTTTTTACCATCTAGAATAAAAACTTTTTATGAAATACACAGAAGAGGGATTAACAGAAAACAAAACTTTATTAAAAATAAAATAGTAAAAAGAGTCGACGGTGTCATTTCTATCACTAATGAGTTAAGAAAGAAATACCTCAAATTAAATAATAATATCGTCGCTGCTCATGACGCCGTGGATTTGAACAGGTTTGTAATCAACATTGACAAAAAAGAAGCAAGAATAAAAATGAATCTTAATCAAAATGAAAAGATTGTTATGTATGTGGGAAGTGTGACAGAAGAAAAGGGGGTTGATATTGTTTTAAGGTCAGCCACTTTATTGCCACAAATAAGTTTTTATTTATTAGGTAGTGTTAACAAAAAAATATTAGATGAAGAAAAAAGTGATAATGTGAAGTTTTTTGGTCAAGTAGACAATGACTTGATTCCATCATATTTAAAATGTGCTGATGTGTTATTGATTCCACATCACCCCTCAATAAAATTTCAGTCTCCAATGAAACTTTTCGAATATTTAGCAAGTGGCAGATTCATCATTTCTACTAATTTGGAAAATATTAAGGAGGTTATAGATGAAGATGATGCTTTGTTTTATAAACATGATCATCCAGAAGATTTAAGAGATAAGTTAAATACCTTTTTTGAAAATCGAGAAAAGTATGAGGGTGAAAATACAAAAAGAAAGAAAAAAATGTTAGATTTTACTTGGGACAAAAGAGGGGAAGTTGTTAGTAATTTTATTAATGATTAATTTGTAATATTTATGCAAAAATTAACCAGAAAAAGGTTATATTTATTTATTAAAAAATACGCTAGTAATGAAAAAATTCTAGATATCGGTTCTGGTGGTGGATATGGTGAAAGTTTTTTTCCTAATAGGGTCTCTCTTGATATTGATAAAAATAAAAATCCAGATATTGTGGGAGATGCCCATAACATACCATTTGGTGATGATAGTTTTAATACAATTCTTTGTACAGAAGTATTAGAACATCTCAAGGATCCTAAAAAAGCAATAAAAGAAATGAAACGTGTTTTAAAACCTGGTGGTAGATTGATATTAACAACAAGGTTTATCTTTCCAATTCATACATATGAATATGATTATTATCGTTTTACAGAATTTGATTTGAGAAATCTTTTTAAAGATTGGAAAATAGAACAGTTTCAGAATGAATCAGGTAGTCTAGAGGTAATATCTATTTTGTTACAGAGGATAATTTTCCAGGTTAAATTTAAAGGTAATAGGTTAATCAAGGGAATACTGCTATTGTTAATTTATTTTTTTTATTTTTTGCAAAAATTTGTTAAAAATGAATATGCTGATATTAGGAATGACAAGGAATATAAAAGTTTTATGTCTAGTGGTTATTATCTAGTATGTAGAAAATAATTTGTAAATATATGAATTTTTCAAATAATCAAAAAATACAAGAAGAACAGTATGTTTTACCATATCATTGGTTTTTAAGTAGGGATACATATCGTGGTAGAGTATATTTTTCTTATTTAGATTTATGTTTTTCTTTAATTTCTAAAGATAAAAACATTAAGTTATTAGATGCTGGATGCGGTGATGCTAAAGTATTGGCAGAGTTAAATAAAAAAAAATATTTTAATTTACATGGTTTAGATTATTCTGAAAAGGCAATAAACTTTGCCCGTATTTTATTACCAGAAGTTAATTTCATATCTAGTGATTTGAGAAAGATAAATTATAAATCTGAATCATTTGATACCATATTATTAATAGAAGTTATTGAACATATAAAGCCAGAATATTTAAATAGTGTATTTAGAGAAATTAAGAGAATATTAAAAGAAAATGGAGAGATTATAATTTCTGTTCCGAGTATAAATTTACCACTTAATAAAAAACATTATCAACATTTTTCAGTGGATAAATTAAAAAAGATTATAAAAAATAATGATTTAAAATTAGATAAAATCATTGGACAAGGTAATTCTCTTTGGTATAAAAAAATTATCTATAAATTTATAGATAATAGATATTATAATATTAAGGTATTAAGTAAATTTTATAATCTTAAAATTTATCCAATCTTTGAGGCTAAATCAAAATTAAAGACAGCTAATAGATTTATTCTTCGTGTAATAAAATAACTTAAATTTTGTAACTAAAAAATAAATTTAGTATAGCTAATAGTATTCTAAAACTTATTCTAGCAAAAATTACTCCCCATAATCCAAATAAATAGATAAAAATAAATAGTAATAATATTTGTAATAATGAACTTAAAAAATTTAGTTTGTAAAGTACTTTTATTTTGGATTGCGATCGTAAATAAGTATTAGGTAAATTTATGAAAGCTATTAATAATAAACTGATACTAAATATCCTACTATAAAATACAGAATTTAAATATTTAGGAAAAAATAAATGCAATTGTGCTTGGGGATGTGCAATTCATAGT
>CAYMZA010000015.1:0-1252 GCA_964394835.1 uncultured Gammaproteobacteria bacterium | reverse complement strand
TTTAGGAAAAAATAAATTAAAAATAAAAGGAGCTAAAAACCAATAAGATATAACAATTAAGAGTAAAAGAACAAACATTTGTAACATTTTTTTATAAAGTGTTTTTGTAATTTCTTCTGGTTTTTTTTCTGCAAATTTTGGCAAAGCTAGACTACTAACATTTTTTAATATACCTTTTATTTGTTCAGGTACGGCTATGGCAATAGCATAAATGGCTAATTGAGTAGCCCCCAAATAATGAAAAACTAATACCTTGTCTATTTGAGTAGCTACGGTCCCAATAACGTTCATTAAGCTTAAATGTTTACCATATGATATTGTACTTGAATCTTCATTTTTATTATCTACGTGTTTTTTGAAAGTAATATTTAAAAATATTAATCGCAATATGGTATATGAGGCTAAATAAGTTGTTAAAATTATAATGATGTTTTTAGAAAAAAATATAGCTAAAATTATAGTTATTGTGGTTATAGCTTTAGATATAATCCCAAATCTAGAAGAAATTTTAAATAGTTTCTTTCCTTGTAATAATGCCGTATAAACAGATAGAGTATCAAAAAAAGGAAGAAATATACTAGCTATTAAAAAAGAAAAAGTTAAAGTAGTATTTCCGTTAAAATAATAATATCCAGCTAATGATAAACTAGCTAAAGAAGATAATAATCCCCAGCGAATTTTTATTTTAAGAGCAGAGGATAGTGATCCTTCATAACCCCTAGCTACCGCCTGTACGACTGCTGTTCCCATACCACTTAAAGTAGGTATAGATAGAATACCTAATATAGATAATATGTATTTATACTCTCCATAAGTTTCCTTAGGTAAAAGATTAGCAAAAGCTATAGCTAAAAGAAAAGCAGAGGCTGAAGATATTATTTGTCCTAGAGTTAACCAAAAACCACCCTTGGCTAAATAAACCATGTCTGTCTTAGTATATTTTTCACTTTTTCTTAATAGTTTATATATTTTATTTTTTATTCTATCTATCATTTAGTATATTTTAATATCTCATAATCATATTTAATATTTTTAAATATTTTATGATTTACAGCTTTAATTATAAAATTATATTTTTTAATATCTTTTTTATTTATATTATTGCAATTAAACAATCTTTTAGTTTTTATAAAAGGTTCATAAATATCTATTTTATATTTATGTTTTTTTAAATATTTAATTAAATCTTCAACTTTAGAATTTCTAGTATCTGGAACATTTGGTTTAAATGTTCCTCCTAATATTAATATTT
>CAYMZA010000014.1:0-13325 GCA_964394835.1 uncultured Gammaproteobacteria bacterium | reverse complement strand
ATATTTGCTAAAGATGAAAAAGGTAGATATTTTTTAAAAAATAATTAAATTAAATTTTTACTAAAAAAGTATGAAAAACATTATTTTATTAACAGTATTATTTTTTGTAGTATTAAGTAGTACTACTCAAGCAGCTACTATGGTTAGTAGATTAAAAGGATACATATTATTACAAGTAGAATCTTTAGGTGAAGCTTGGTATGTTAATCCAGATACTAGTTCTCGTATTTATATGAAAGATGGGCAAAAAGCTTATAATATGATGAGAGAATTAAGCTTAGGTATTACTAATGCTAATTTAGCTAAAATACCAGTTGGAGTTGAACAAAGATTTCAATGTACTGATAATGATGGGGATGGTTTATGTAATAAATTAGAAGAGGGATTAGGTACAGATATTAATAATTCTGATACAGATAATGATAATCATTCTGATGGTATGGAAATACTTAATGGTTATGATCCATTAGGATTAGGTCAACTTACCTATGACACTTCATTGATTAACAGTGTTAGTGGTAAAATACTTTTACAAGTTGAAGATAGGGGTCAAGCTTGGTATGTTAATCCTCAAGATAATAAAAGATATTATCTAGCTGATGGTGATGCAGCTTATCAAATAATGAGATTTCTTAGTTTGGGTATTACTAATACTGATTTAGCGTCAATTAGTGTTGAGGGTTAAGATAATAGTGCATCATATATTCAAATTTTAAGTCCTGAGAATAATGCAATAATCTACGAAGAACTATTTTATGTTAATGGTCAAACATCTTCAAATTGTAATAGCATTGTAGCTAGTGCAAGAAATAATCAATATAATATAAATGATATATACACTCTACAAAACTATAGTCGTGGAGATACCACTTTTCAATATGGAATAAAACATGAATGGGATAATTTAGATGTAGGTGAAAATATATATACATTTACTGCATATTGTGATGGTGGTAATAGAGAGGTTACTATAAGTATATTCTATGAAGCAGGTGGTGGCGTAGAAATGGGTAAACCAGTTGTTTATCTTTATTCATAAGAAAAACAAGGTATATTTGTTCTTCCTAAACCAGAAGGTGGTGTAACAATATCAGAACCAGCACTTAAAGATGGTTGGAATGTTACTGCTTATCCATCTGGAAAAATAGTTGATGAAACTGGAACAGTATGGCCTTATCTATTTTGGGAAGGGTATAGTGATTTAGAAACACCAAAAGAAGGTTTTCTTATTCATGAAAAAGAATTAAATAATTTCTTTGATCAAAAACTTTCTCACCTTGGTTTAATTGAAAATGAGATAAAAGATTTTAAAGAATATTGGTTAGAACAATTAAACGAAGATAAGTATTACTTTATTTCATTTATATCTCAAGAAGAATTAGATAAACATGCTCCTATACAAGTAGAACCAAAGCCAGATACAGTAATTAGAGTATTCTTTGATTATATAACATTAGATAATACTATTAAGTATACAGAACAGAAACTTAAAAAAGGACCTAGTAGAGATGGATTTATAATGACAGAATGAGGCGGAAGATTGTATTAATATTATTTTTTGTACTAATAGTTATATTAACTATTACTTATAAAGATAATTTAAGTAAAAAAGAAATTAAAATAGATATACCATATGGTACTGATGCTATGTGGGAACGTATTTTAGATGAACCAGGTGTTTTAGAAATACCTGGTTCTTCTCGTGCTGTAGTTTTACCACATCATTTAATTACATCACTTGAACTTACTAAGTTTTTTAGAAAACTATCTAATGATTTTCAACCAAAAACAATTATTTTAGTTGGCCCTAATCACTATGAAGAAGGTAAAGCTAATATTCAAACTTGTAATTGTACATATAATACTATAAAAGGAGAGTTAAATACTGATAGTATTATTTTAAATGATGTATTAAATAATAATTTAGCTAAGTATAATAGTAAACCTTTTAAAAAAGAACATAGTATATATTCCCATGCTATGTTTATTAAAAACTTCTTTCCTGAATCTAAGATTATTCCTTTTATACTAAAAGTAGATACTTTGGATCAAGAAGTAGATCAATTAGCGGAATATATAAGTTCTTTAAACAATATATTAATTGTGGCTAGTGTAGATTTTTCACATTATATTTCACATACTGCTGCAGATTTTCATGATGAGTTTTCTTTTAATAGTATTAATAATTTTGATTATGAAAGAATTAAAAAAGCAGAAGTAGATTCTCCTGCTTCTCTTAGATTTGTAACTAAGTGGTCAGAAAAAAATGGGTATAATAATGTTTCCTTAGTAAGGCATACTAATAGTCAAGATTTTTTTAGACAACAAAAGTTAGATTTGACCACTAGTCATTTATTTATATCATTTTCAGAAGGAGAAAAAGAAATTATTCCTCAAGTTAATATACATTTTTTTGGTGATTCCATGTTTGATAGAAGTATTAAAGAAATAATGAATTCAGAGGATATTTTAAGTACTATAGCTATGGAAGAAAAAAGATTTTTTAGAGGCAATGATTATAATATTTTAAATTTAGAAGGAACTTTTGATGGTGATAAAGCTCAAGATAAAGAAATAATTTTTAATTTTAATTCTGAAAAGGTACTACCTGTCTTGCAAGAATATAATTTTAATTCTATTAATTTAGCTAATAATCATAGTTTTGATTATTTTTTAGATGGATATAATAATACAGTTAGTATTTTAAATAAAAATAATATAGATTCTTTTGGTGGATATAATTTAAATAATACATGTAAAAGTAGTATTAAAGATAATTTAAAAATTGCTTTTTGTGGTTTAAATGATGTTGGTAAAGTTCTTTCTATAGATGAATCACTTAAAATTATATCTGATATTAGTAAAAATCACGATATTACATTACTTAATATACATTGGGGTGAAGAATATAGTAATACTATAACTAATAGGCAAAGAAATTTAGCTTATCAATTCATAGATTCAGGAGTAGACCTAATAATAGGTCATCATCCTCATGTAATACAACCACTAGAGATTTATAAAAATAAAGTTATTTTTTATTCTTTAGGTAACTTTATATTTGATCAGGAGTTTCCAGAAGAAACAAAACAAGGACTTTCTGTTGGATCTAGTATTTTTAAAGATAAAATAATACTATACTTATTACCATTTCATACCAATATAGGTAAACCTAGTATATTTAATTATGAAGAGAATATAGAATTTTTAAATAATTTCCTTAAAGGAAAAGAAGAATATACAACTAATATTCCTGGTAAGATAATAATTAACAATTAAATATCATTTTCAACTCTTGGAATTTTTCTTAAAAAAGGGTATAATATATATATGGAAATAGTTTTAAATTTTGATCCATTATGGCAAGCAGCAAGTAAAGGTTTATTTAGTTCTACTTGGTTTTTATTATCTCATGGTTTATGGATTCCTTTGGTTTGGATATTATTTAAGGGTAGTTATGCTATATGGTTAATGAAGAAACAATGGGCTTGGTTTTCTAAACACAAGTTTACTCTTTTAGCTATAGATATACCAAAAGACACAGAACAAACACCTAAAGCTGTTGAACAATTATTTGCTACTGTTTCTGGTGCACATGCACCACTTAGCCCACAAGAAATAAAATTTGAAGGTAAATTTCAATTATCTTTTTCTTTTGAGATAATTAGTATTGATGGATATATACAATTTTTAGTTCGTACTCCTAGTCATTTTAAAGATGTTATAGAAAGCTCCATATATTCTCAATATCCAGATGCTGAAATAACAGAAGTAGAAGATTATGTAACAGATGTACCTGAAGAATATCCTAATGATACACATAATATTTGGGGGTCAGAGATTGTACCGGTTGCTCCTGATGTTTTACCATTTAAAACTTATCCATATTTTGAAGATGATATATCTGGTGAGTTTAAAGATCCGCTAGCTTCATTACTAGAAACAATGAGTAAGATTCATGTTGGTGAACAAGTTTGGTTTCAGATAATAGCTAAACCAATAGATACTGCTTGGACTGAAAAAAGTAAAAAAATGGCATACAAAATAGCTGGTAAAGAATATAAATCAGGTAAAAAAGATACCGCAGTACAAAAGAGTATTGATTGGGCTATACAAAAAATAGATAATGTTGTAGAAATGATATTTCCGTTATGGGGAGAATCAATTAAAGATAAAAAAGCAGATTTACCCAGTTTAATGTTACATTTAACGCCTGGTGAAAAAACAGCTATACAAGCCATAGAAAATAAAGCTAGTAAAATAGGATTTTCTTGTAAAATACGTTTAGTATATATATCACCACTTGATGATTATATGCCACCAAGGGTAGTATCTTCTGTTTTTGGAGCTATAAAACAATATACAGCTTTAGATTTAAATGCTTTTAAACCTTGTAAAAAAACTAAAACTAAAATAGATCCATGGTATATGAATTTAAATGCTTTCTGGGTTAAATATAAAGTTAATATAAGAAAAGCTAATATAGTTAAAGCATACAAAGGACGTAGTGGTGTAAGAGGTGGCCAATATTTTATAATGAACACGGAAGAATTATCTAGTCTATGGCATTTTCCAAGTAAATATATTAAAACACCATTATTACAAAAAACTGAAGTTAAAAAATCTGGTGCACCTATTTCTTTGCCAGTAGATCAACAAATAGATGAAAACAGAGAAGGAATAAAAGAAAACTTACGTCAACAATTAAAATCAGAGGAAGTATATATTGATTTAGATAATGAATATTTTGAAGATAAATTTGCTAAAAAGGATAAAAAAACTTTTAAACATACAGAACATAAAGGAAAAGCTCCAACTAATTTACCAACAGGTTAAAAATATGAACAATGAACAAGTAACAACTTTTGCTAAAACTAATCATCGTAATTCTGATGTTAAATTTGGTATTAAAACTGATGATAGACGTCGTCATATGTATTTTATTGGTAAAACAGGCATGGGTAAGTCTACTGTTTTAGAAAATATGGTTATTCAAGATATTCAAAACGGTAAAGGTGTTTGCGTTGTTGATCCTCATGGTGATTTAGTTGAAAAAGTAATTGATTTTATACCACCAAACCGTATAAATGACGTAGTATATTTTAATCCAGCTGATTTAAATTATCCTATAGCTTTTAATATATTAGAGCATGTTAGTATAGAACAACGTCATTTAGTTGTATCGGGTCTTTTAGGAGTATTTAAAAAAATATGGGCAGATAGTTGGGGACCAAGATTAGAGTATGTATTACATAATGCTATTTCTGCTTTAATGGAATATCCTGATTCAACATTATTGGGTATTATGAAGATGTTAACTAATAAATCTTTTCGTAATAAAGTTATAGACAAAGTAACAGATCCTGTTGTTAAATCTTTTTGGGTAGATGAATATTCTAAATATCCTGATCGTTTTCAAGCTGAAGCTATAGCACCTATACAAAATAAGGTAGGAAGATTTCTTTCTTCTGCTTTAATAAGGAATATACTAGGTCAAGTAAAATCTAGTTTTGATGTTAGGGATATAATGGATAATGGTAAAATATTACTATTAAATCTTTCTAAGGGTAGAGTAGGTGAAGATAATTCCGCACTATTAGGTGCTATGATGATTACTAAAATGCAATTAGCAGCTATGAGCAGAGTAGACACACCAGAAAGTGAACGTAAGGATTTCTATCTTTATGTTGATGAATTTCAAAACTTTGCCACAGAATCTTTTGCTAATATACTATCAGAAGCTAGAAAATATAGATTAAATCTAATTATAGCTCATCAATATATTGAACAAATAACAGATGAAAATGTTAGAGCTGCAATATTTGGTAATGTTGGTACTCTTGTTATTTTTAGAATCGGTGCTGCTGATGCTGAATTTTTAGAAAAAGAATTTTTTCCTACTTTTACTCCTGAAGATTTAGTTAATCTTTCTAAGTTTCAAGTATATTTAAAATTAATGATAGATGGTGTTACTTCAGAGGCTTTTTCTGCTAACACATTACCTCCTGTAGAGGTACCGTCTACCGAAGTAGGGTTAAAAGATAAAATTATAGATGTATCTAGAGAAAGGTATGCTAAACCAAGAGAAATTGTTGAGGATAGAATTATGCGATGGAGTGAAAATCAAGCTAAAACTTCCAAAGAAGATGATTTAAAAATAAGTCAACAACCAAGTAAGAATAAAAAGGGGGGAGAAAAACCAAAAAAGAAAAGTAAAGCTTCACATGATGCAACTTGTTCTTTTTGTAATAAAGAAACAACCGTTAACTTTAAACCTGACCCTACTAGACCAGTATATTGTAAAGAATGTTTAGATTTATCTAAGGCAGGTAAAATACCTTCACCGTCTAGTATTAAGGTGGTTAATAAGGTAGGGGATAAGAAAGATGAATTCCTTTCCTTAGCAGATGCTATGAAACCTAAAAAAGGAAAGAATGAATATAAAAAAACTAATCAAAAAATAGAACTATAATGTCATATTATTTAAAAATAAAAAAATTAGATATTAAGACAGGACAATCAAATATTGTTCTTCTTAATTCTGAAGAAGCAATGCGTTACGGTATTAGAGCTGGTGATAAGATAAAAATTATATGGGGTAAGCAAAGAATAATTGCAGAAGCTAATACTACAGAAAAAAGAGTAAAGTCTGGTCAAATAGGATTATATAAAGATATATGGGAAAATATAGAAATACAACCTAATACTATAGCAGAAATTAATTTTTTAGCTAGAGCTAAATCAGTACAAGCTATTAAAAAAAGATTATTAGGTAAAAAATTAAGTTATGAGGAATTCTATCAAATATACTCTGATATTTCTACGGGTGTTTTAACTAGAACAGAAACTACATATTTTATAGCCTCTAGCTTTATACATGAGTATACTGATCAAGAACTATACTTTATGACTAAAGCTATGGCAGAAACTGGAGAAATGATTAAATTTAAAGGTATGGTAGTTGATAAACATTCTGTTGGTGGATTAGCTGGTAATAGAACCACAATGATTGTTGTTCCAATTGTAGCAGCGTTAGGATACACTATACCCAAAACATCTTCTAGAGCTATTACATCTCCAGCTGGTACCTCAGACACTGTTGAGGTAATAATGCCGGTATCATTTTCTGCTAAAGAAATAAAACAAATAGTTAAAAAAACTAATGGATGTTTAGTTTGGGGCGGAGGATTAAACTTAGCACCCGCAGATGACAAGATATTAAAAGTATCATATCCACTGTCTTTAGAACCACACAGTAAAGTATTAGTAAGTATAATGGCTAAAAAAGTAGCTACAGGGATCACTCATCTAGTTATAGACATGCCTGTAGGTAAAACTACTAAAATTTCTAATATGAAAACTGCAAGGGAATTAGAAAGGAAGTTTAAATATTTAGCAAAGAAATTTAAAATTAAATTAAAAGTTGTAATGATAAAAAGCGATGATCCTATTGGCAAGGGCGTGGGGCCATCTTTAGAGGCTAGAGATGTATTAAGAGTATTACAACAAAAAGAAAATTATCCAACAGATTTAGCAAATAAAGCAATACATTTAGCAGGAGAACTTTTAGAATTAACTGGAAAAGTTAAAAAAGGGAGGGGTGCTAGTTTAGCTTGGGAAACTTTAGAAAGTGGTAAAGCTTGGAAAAAAATGCAAGAAATACTAAAAGTTCAGGGTGGTAATCCAAATATTAATCCTGATGATATTACTATTGGTGCTTGTAAAAAATATTTTAACGCTAAAAAATCAGGTAAAATTATTCTTACAAATAATATAGGAATAAATACAATAGCTCGTATATTAGGAGCACCTAAGGATAAATTAGCTGGTATATATTTAAATAAAGAATTTGGAGATCATATTAAAAAAGGAGAAAGATTATTTACACTGTATGCTAGAAATAAAGAAAAAATTAAGTTAGCAAATAAAGCTTTAGAAAAATTAGATATATTCACAATAGGAAGATAGATATAATAAGTAAATGGTTAGTAATTACACTAACCATTCTTGACATATATTAATATACTTAATATACTATTTTAAATTATTAAACTAAAACTATGAAAATAGCAGTAGGAACAATAAGAAAACCAAAGTTAGATGCTGTAAAAAATGCATTTAACAAACTATACCCTAATGAAGAAATAGAAATAATTGCAGAAAAAGTAGAATCAGATGTATCTGATCAACCAATGAGCTTAAAGGAAATAGCTCAAGGAGCATATAATAGGGCTCATAATTTAATTAAAAAAGACATTGAAGCTGATTACTACCTAGGTATAGAAGGAGGTATATGGAAGAATGAATTTGTTAATGAAAGAAAATCTTTCTTAACAGGTGTAGTCTATGTAACTAATAAAAAAGAAGATAGTTTTGGATATGGTGGATCTATTGAGTTAACAAAATACATGCATGAACAATTATTTGAAAAAGGTAAAGAATTAGCAGATGTAATTGATGATATAACAGATAAAACAGATGTTCGTAGTAGTAATGGTACAGTGGGTGAGTTAACAAAAGATAATATCACAAGAAGTAAATCTTTTGAAGATATGATTGTTACAGCAATGGCTAAGTTTTACAATTCTGAATTGTATGAATACAAAAAATAAAGAAAAAATATTAGTTGGACTATCTGGTGGTGTTGATTCAGCTGTAGCTGCATATCTATTACAAAAAGAAGGATATGAAGTAGAAGCTGCTTTTATGAAAAACTTTTCCGATAGGGTTAATCTTAAGGGTGAATGTCCGTGGAAAGAAGATAAATTAATATCATACAAGGTGGCTGCTTTTCTTAAAATACCAATAAGAACTTTTGATTTTGAAAAAGAATACAAAGATAAAGTTGTAAACTATATTTTTACTTCATATAAAAAAGGTTTAACACCTAATCCTGATATTTTATGTAATAATGAAATAAAGTTTAAACTATTTTTAAATAAAGCTTTAAAATTAGGATTTAATAAAATAGCTACTGGTCATTATGCAGGTATAGAAGAAAATGATGGGTACACACTATTAAGAGGTAAAGACAACAACAAAGATCAAAGCTACTTCTTAGCGGGGTTAAATCAAAAACAATTAAGTAAAGTAATATTTCCTTTACAAGATATTGATAAAAAAGAAGTAAGAAGAATAGCTAAGGAAATAAAACTACCTAATGCTAACCGTAAAGATAGTCAAGGTATCTGCTTTATCGGTAAACTAGATTTAAAAACTTTTCTTCAACAAAAAATTAAAGAAAAAAAAGGTGAAATAGTAGATAAAGATAATAATATACTTGGATATCACCAAGGTGTTTGGTATTACACCATAGGTCAAAGAAAGGGTTTAGATATAGGTGGTAGTGGACCATGGTATATTATTGAAAAAGATTTAAAGAATAATAAATTAATTGTAGGTAAAATAGATGACCCAGAATTATATCATAAAGAAATTAAGTGTATAAATTGGCATTGGTTAAATAAAGAATATAAATTTCCTTTAAAAGCTAAAGCTCAAATAAGATACAGACAAGAAGCTGAAGAGGTTAAAATAGAAGAAAAAGAGGACTATTACATAGCATCTTTCAAAAATAAACAAAAAGGTGTTGCTAGTGGTCAAATATTAGCTGTATATGATGAAAATGAGTTAATTGCTAGTGCTTTAATTACTTAAAACTATATTGACTAGAGTACTTTAATCTAGTATAATTTAATAGATACCTCAGTATTTATCGAGTGATTTATAGTATGAATAGTATTAAATTAATAGTAAATATATATGACAGATAAAGAATTAAAAAAGAAGTTTTTTGATTTTTTTATTACCAAAAATCATAAATTGATTAATTCTGCTTCTTTAATACCAGAAAATGATCCTACTGTACTATTTACAACAGCAGGAATGCAACCTTTAGTACCATATTTAATAGGTGAAAAACATCCCGAAGGTAAAAGATTGGTTAATGCTCAAAAATGTTTAAGAACAATAGACATAGATGAAGTAGGAGACGCTACTCATCATACTTTTTTTGAAATGTTAGGTAATTGGTCTTTAGGGGATTATTTTAAAAAAGAAACTATTGAATATTCTTGGGAATTTTTAACAGAAGTATTAAAATTAGATAAAAAAAATTTAGCTATATCAATATTTGGTGGAAATAATGATATTAAAGAATACGATGAAGAATCAGAAAAATATTGGTTAGAATTAGGTATACCAAAAGAAAGGATACTTAAGTTAGAAGATAATTGGTGGGGACCAGCTGGAGAAACAGGTCCTTGTGGTCCTGATACAGAAATATTCTATTGGACAGGAGAAGAAAAAGCTCCTGAATTATTTGATGAAGAAGATTCTAGATGGGTAGAAATATGGAATAATGTTTTAATGGGATATAGTAAAACAAAAGAAGGTAATTATGAAGAATTAAAACAAAAAAATATTGATACTGGAATGGGATTTGAAAGAACATTAGCAGTATTAAATAATTTAGATGATAACTATTTAACAGAACTATTTCAACCTACTATACATAAAATAGAAGATATAAGTAAAAAGAAATATGAAAACTACTTTAAAGAATTTAGAATAATATCTGATCATATTAGAAGTTCTGTATTTCTTTTAGGAGATCAAGGTGATATTACTCCTGGTAATACAGGGCAAGCATATATTTTACGTAGATTAATAAGAAGAGCAATAAGGTTTGCTAAAAATATTGATATAGATAAAGTATTTACAAATGAATTAGCTGAATTAATAATAGATCAATACAAAGAAGAATATCCAGAATTAGAAGAAAATAAAGATAAAATACTATTAGAATTAGAAAAAGAAGAAGTTCAATTTAATAAAACATTAGAAAAGGGATTAAAGGAATTTAATAAATTAATTGAAAAGAATAATTTAGATGGTAAACAAGCTTTTAATCTATTCTCAACTTATGGCTTTCCTTTAGAAATGACTTTAGAATTAGCTAAAGAAAAAGATTTAAATCTTTCTAAGGAAGACTATGAAAAAGAATTTATCAAACATCAAGAACTATCTAGAACAGCTTCTGCTGGTATGTTTAAAGGTGGCTTAGCAAATGATGGAGAAATGAGTAAAAAATATCATACGGCTACACATTTACTACAACAAGCATTAAGAGATGTATTAGGTAATCATGTAGAACAAAAAGGTAGTAATATAACAGAAAAAAGATTAAGATTTGATTTTTCTCATGATAATAAATTAACAGATGAAGAAAAAGAAAAAGTTGAAAATATAGTTAATGAAAAAATACAAAAAGGTTTAGATATTAGTTATGAAGAAATGAGTATAGAAGATGCTAAAAAAAATGGAGCTATAGGACTATTTGATAGTAAATATAATGAAAAAGTAAAAGTATACAGTATAGGAAACTATTCTAAAGAAATATGTGGTGGTCCTCATATTAAAAATACTAAAGAATTAGGTGTATTTAAAATTAAAAAAGAACAATCTAGTTCTTCTGGTGTAAGAAGAATAAAAGCTATATTAACTAATTAAAATAAACATATGAACATACAAATATCTAATAAAAATTTTGATTTAACACAACCATTTAAACAATATTTAGAAGATAAGTTAGGAAGTGTAACTAAGTATAATGAAAATATAACCTCTTGTAGGATTATTCTTTCAAGAGATCAACATCATAACAAAGGTGAGGTATATACAGTAGAAGTAAGTATTAGTATTCCTGGTAAACCAGAACTAATAATCAAAGAAACGCAAGCTGATGCTAGAGCTGCTGTAGATATAATTCAAGATAAAATAATTAGACAATTAGTTAAAAATAAAGAAAAAAAGAAAGGAAAGTTAAGAAAAAAAATAGAAGAATTAAAAAATTTAAAAGTTTGGAATAAAGAATAATATGAAATTTTTACAGAAAATATTTGGAGATGCTAATCAAAAATTCTTAGATAGTTTAAAACCTCAAGTAGAAGAAATAAATGATTTAGAAGAAGAATATAAGAAACTATCTGATCAAGAATTAAAAGATAAGTCCAAGGAATTAAAAAAACAAGTTTCTAATGGTACTAAGTTAGATACTATTCTAGTACCTGCTTTTGCTTTAGTAAAAGAAGCTGCTTCAAGAACATTAAATCAAAGACATTTTGATGTTCAAATGATAGGTGGTATTGTTTTACACCAAGGTCAAATAGCTGAAATGAAAACAGGTGAAGGTAAAACATTAACCTCCACTTTACCCGTATATTTAAATGCTTTAGAGGGTAAAGGTGTACATGTTATAACAGTAAATGACTATTTATCTAAACGTGATGCTGTATGGATGGGACAAGTATATGATTTCTTAAATTTAAGCATAGGTATTGTACAACATGACGCTTCATTTATATACGATAAAGAAGCGGAAGATAATTTAAGATCAGTACAAAGAAAAGAAGCATATGAGGCTGATATTACATATGGTACTAATAATGAATTTGGTTTTGACTATCTTCGTGATAATATGGCTCAAAATGAAAAACAACAAGTTCAAAGAGGCTTACATTATACTATAGTTGATGAAGTAGATAGTGTTTTAATTGATGAAGCTAGAACACCTTTAATTATTTCTGCGCCAGCTGAAGAATCTGCTAGTCAGTATCAACAATTTTCTAGATTAATAGCTGGTTTAGAAGAAAATACTGATTACAATATTGATGAAAAAATGAAAGCTTGTACCTTAAGTGAAAAAGGCATACAAAAGATGGAAAAACTATTAGGAGTAGACAATATTTATGAAAGTCATGGATTACAAATAGTTCATCATTTGGAACAAGCTTTAAAAGCTAAAACATTGTTTAAAAAAGATAGGGATTATGTTGTTAAAGATGATGAGGTTGTAATAATTGATGAATTTACAGGAAGAATGATGCAAGGAAGAAGATATTCTGAGGGTTTACACCAAGCTATTGAAGCTAAAGAGGGTGTAGAAATACGAAAAGAAAGTATGACTTTAGCTACTGTTACTTTTCAAAATTACTTTAGGATGTATAAGAAGTTATCTGGTATGACAGGTACAGCAGCTACAGAAGCTGAGGAAATGGCTAAGATATATGATTTAGATGTAACTGTTATTCCTACAAATAAACCTTTTGTTCGTAATGATATGAAAGATAGAATTTATAGAACAGAAAGAGGTAAATTTAAAGCTATAATAAGAGAAATAGAGGAGCGGTATAAAAAAGGACAACCAGTTTTAGTTGGCACTATATCAATAGAAAAAAATGAATTATTAGGTAAATACTTAGAAAAAGTAGGTATACCTTTTGAATTATTAAATGCTAAGTTTCATGAAAAAGAAGCTGATATTG
>CAYMZA010000013.1:0-14134 GCA_964394835.1 uncultured Gammaproteobacteria bacterium | reverse complement strand
CCAGGTTCTCATCCTGGTAACCGGGGTTCGATTCCCCGTAGGGTCACCAATATTATGAATATTAAGAAGTATAAAAGAATAAACATAATAGGAACAAGTGGTTGTGGAAAAACTACTATGGCTAAGAAATTAGCTAAATTATTAAACTATGAATATATAGAAATGGATAGGATATTTTGGGGTCCTAATTGGCAAGAATCAGATTATGATTCTTTTTTTAAAAAATTAGGAAAAGAATTAAAAAAAGAAAAGTGGGTATTAGATGGTAATTATACAAAAAGTATACCTTTAAAATGGAAGTATACGGATTTAGTTATATGGTTAGATTATTCATTTTTAAGAAATTTTTTTCAATCTTTTACTAGAGCTATAAAAAGATTAATTACAAGAGAAGTACTATGGTCTAGTAGTGGTAATAAAGAAACATTAAAAAGTTTTTTTAGTAAAGAATCTATAGTATTACATATGGTTAAGAAGTATAGAGTTCATCAAAAACGATATAATTTGTATATAAAAGATAATAATTTTTCTCATATTAAGTTTATAAAACTAAAAAACCCTAAACAGGTTAAAGGGTTTTTAAATAATTTAAAGTAAAAAATAACCCCCACTCACTAGACGAATCTAGTGGGTGGGGGCGTGAACCACAAAGGGTGGTTAGCCCTCGTGGTCACAGTTGAGCTCGGTCTGCTTTCGCAGAACACCGGCCAGATCCTGATTGCAGTGAAGAGCAATCTGATCTCTCAGATCAGAGATTGCATCACCGTCTGTATCAGGATCCATGAGAGCAAGTTCTTCCAGGATGATACCTTCATCAGTCACTGGCATACAGAAGGCGTACGTATTGCCTTCCTTGACAGTGAATGAAACCAGACGCCAGGCATTCCTCAGAGACCTCTTGGTCTCCTTGCTCCAGTCACGGTGTGGGAATATGAACATTCCCTCGTGATTGGCCACATACCTGACTTGATCATCCTTGATCTGCCTCTTGAAACGAATCAGTTCCATGATGGTTGTCAGTTCTGGTTTGGCAGTGTTGCCATTGGGTTCCTGATCTCGCATGTTTTCGTTCTTCTCGAGATCAGTGTTCTTGGTGGTCGACATTGTCTTCCTCCTTGTAACAGGGTTATAAACGATGAAACAAACGAACCTGTAAAGCTCCCTCCTTCCTATTTAATGTGCTACCTTATTGGTAATATACCATCATAGCATACTTTTTAAATCTTGTCAAGGGATGGAAAAGCCCCTCATCAGTGGTCTGATAAGGGGCTATTGATGTTACTTCTTACAAATAGTAACGGGCTTGGAAAACAATCCAGAGTCTTTCATGTATCTACTATCAATAAAGACAGAGGATACTACTTCATTGGATACTCTATTAACAACTTCAATCTTGTAGTTGCCAATAGTAAGTATGCAATGCGAAGCTTTTTGAATGTTGTCGATATGACGGTCATTCTTGAAGATTCTTAGGTAGAAAGACTTATTGTCTCCCCAAGAGATTTTGATTCTTGGTTTTTCTTCCCCAGCAGGGTCAAAGCGCACTTCAACCATATCTCCTTCTTCAGCTATTGCTACTTCTGTTATTACCCTGGGTAGGGGTTTAACAAAAATAGCAGTGGGGTTTTCTTGATGAACCTTGTGATTGATTATACTAAGATTAATCAATAAACCAAGCAGTAGACTAATAATTACAATCACAATAATGTTACCAGCTGTTTTCTTCTTCATCTTTCTCCTCCTTGAGAAGCTTGTTTTCTGCTCTTGTCTTTTAACGAACTATATAAATAATAGCATATATTTGATGTTTTGTCAATAGTAAGGATTAAGGTATATTGACAATATATTTATTGTTTGTTAGTATAGAAGCTGTTATAATTTTTAAAAAATTTATGTTTGCTGTGATTAAAACTGGAGGAAAACAATATCAAATAACTAAAGGTGATACTTTAGTTGTAGAAAAATTACCCGAAGCTAAAGGTGGTAAGATTGTATTTGATAAAGTGTTATTATTAGCTGATGATAAAGATAGTGTTACTATTGGTAAACCATATCTTTCTAATGTTAAAGTAGAGGCTAGTTTAGTTAAAAACTTTAAAGAAAAAAAGATAGATGTATTAAAGTATAAGAATAAAACAAGATATAGAAAAAAATACGGTCATCGTCAACATAAGACTGAAGTAAAGATTGAAAATATTATTTCTAAATAAAATAAAAAACAGGGTAGTAAATACTCTGTTTTTTTATACCTTCTTTCTATTTTCTAATGCCGAGGATAATGTTACTTGATCAGTATATTCTATATCAGCACCCATAGGTATACCTCTAGCTAAACAAGTTATATCAATATTAAAATCTTTTAATAGTTTTTTAAGATAAATAGTAGTAGCTTCTCCTTCCATGCTTTGATTTAAAACTAGAATAATTTCTTTAATCTTATTCTCTTTTATTCTCTCAAATAATTCCTTTATTCTTAACTTGTCAGGAGTAACACCTTCTAAAGGACTTAGTAATCCATTAAGTAAATGATATTGTCCATTAAATTCATTTGTCTTTTCTATAGCTTCTACATCTTGATTACTAGCTACTACACATATTATTTCTTTATTTCTTTGACTATTACTACAAATACTACATAAACCCATGTCTGTTAAATTAAAGCATTGAGGACAAAGGTGAATATTATCATATCCGTCTTTTAATGCCTTGCTAAAGCTAAGCATGTCTTCTTTTCTATGTAGAAGATTAAAAACCATTCTGGTAGCTGTTTTAGGCCCTATACCAGGTAGTTTATCAAACTCGTCTATTAGGTTTTGTATAAATTGAGGTAAATGCTTCATTATTTCATTCCTGGCATATTGTCAAACCCACCCATGCTTTGCATTTTACTTGCCATTTTTCTTTGTACTTTTTTAATAGCATCTTTCATAGCATTTTTTATTTCTTTTTCTAGATCTTTCTTTTTTTCTGGTTTTAGATATTCTTCTTTAATATCTAAAGATTGTATTTCTTGATTACCATCCATTACAATCTTTACAGCCTTGTTATCTATTTCTACACTTTCTTCAGCTAAAGCACTTTTTAAGGTATTAGCTTGTTTTCTTAAGTCGTTGAATTGTTTTAATTTGTTTAGCATTTTTGTTATATTAATTATTTAATTAAGGTTTTTGTTTCCAAGTTGTTTCTTTTTTACCTTCTTGTGGTAATGGCATACTTTCTTCTTCCTGTATTGGTTCCTCTGTATAATGTCCTGCATCTAAGTTTTTAAATGAAACCTTTCTTTCGTCAAAGAATAGGTTTACTTTACCAGTAGGACCATTACGATGTTTATCAATATGTATTTCAGCTATACCCATTTCTTCTTCAGGACATTCTACGCTTTTATCTTTAGCTTTACGGTAGATAAACATAACTATATCTGCATCTTGTTCTATTGATCCTGATTCTCTTAAATCAGCTAGTTTAGGTATAGATGGACTTCTAGATTCAACAGCACGAGATAATTGTGATAATGCTAAAACAGGAATATCTAATTCTCTGGCTATTTGTTTTAATGATCTTGATATTTCAGATATTTCTTGAACTCTACTTTCTTGTCTACTTCCGCCATCCATTAATTGTAAGTAGTCAATTACTAAAAAGCCAAGATTATGTTCCATTTTTAACCTTCTAGCTTTAGTTCGTATTTCCATTACATTAGCAGTAGGGGAATCATCTAAAAATATTGGAGCTTCAGATAATACACCCATAGCATTTCCAAGTCTAGGAAAATCATCATATTCTTCTTTATCTGATAGTTGCCCTGTTCTCATTTTCCAAAGATCTACTTCTGCTTCTGCAGCTAAAAGTCTATCTACTAATTGTTCTTTAGACATTTCTAAAGAAAATATACCAGTTGGTATTTTTGATTTAATTGCCACATTCCTAATTATATCTAAAGCTAAGGTTGTTTTACCTAATGAAGGTCTAGCAGCTAAAATTACTAAATCAGAATTTTGTAATCCTGAAAGTAATTTATCTAAATCATTATATCCAGTAGGTATGCCCCTAGTTCCTTTTCCTCCTGATTTATGTAATTCATCAATACGTTGAAAAGTATCTCCAAGTATATTTTTTATTGGTATAAAGTTTTTTTGTATAGATTCTTGAGATATAGAGAAAAGTTTTTGTTCCGCTTTATCTAATAGTTTTTCTACATCTTCTGATTCAGAAAAACTTAGTTCACTTATACTAGCAGCAGCTTGTTCTAATTTCCTTAAAGTAGATTTTTTACGAATAATATTAGCATAATTAACAACATGAGAAGAACTTGGTACAGAAGCTGTTAATTCAGCCAAATATGCTTTACCACCAGCTATTTCTAATTGTTTTTTTTCTGTTAATATATTTCCTACAGATAATATATCTACTGGTTCATGTTTTTCAAATAAATCTAATATAGCTTGATATATTATACCATGAGATTCTTTGTAAAAATCATTAGATTTTAATGTATCTGCTATTTTTATTATATTTTCTTTATCTAAAAGTAAAGCTCCTAAAAGACTTGCTTCTGCTTCTAAATTTTGTGGGGGCATTTTAGACATATTTTCTTTTTATATAGTAGGATTACCTTAACTTATTTTACATTTTTTTTCAAGTTATGGCAAAATAAAAACCTACCCAAGTAGTTGGGTAGGTTATGAGGTCTATATATCAAGTGTTAGTTGTTCTACATTATGTTTATGATGAATTTTTGGAGTATAGTTCATTCTTGGTTGTATAGGTTCACTAGGTGGAAAAGTAATGATTTCTTGACTAGGATATATATTTTCTCTATCCTCATCTCTTTTCTTTAACCACAGTTCTCTAGCAGGTGGATGAGAATTTAGTTCCCATTTTCTACAAGCTTTAATATATGGACAATATTGACATTGACTATCTCTGGGTAGTATAGGGGAGATGTCATGTTTTTTAATATCTTCTTCATTAAAGTATTTAAAAGACCCTATTATATCTCTATCTACTTCAGTATCATTAAGCATATATCGAAAATATTCACTAGCTTCCAAAAGATAGTCAAGAAGCATATTAATTTCATGATTAGTTCTTAAGGGTGCTTCTTGTATTCTACCTTGATTGTAACTATATATTTCCACACCCTTTAGTGGAATATAATTACCTATTGTATGTTTAAAATATTGATCATATGCAATTTGATAAAAAGTAAGTTGTATTCCAGATGCTGAAAGGTAATCTGGATAACTGCCTGCTTTATAGTCTAAGACTGTAGCTCCGTTAGGATTAATATCAATCCTGTCTATAATACCAGAAAGGGTTAATCTACCAATTGGTACTGTAAACCTTCTTTCATTAAATCTAGGAATATCATCAAATCTTAATTCATGATATTTTTCAAAGAAGACTCTCATAACCTTCTTACCCATTCCAATCATTACTTCTTTTTGTGCCGGGTAACTCCAGTTAACTTCTTCTTTTCCTTTTTCTCTAGAACTAAACTTATGCTCTCCCTTAGCGGCTGTTATCCAAAAGTGTGCCCAAGCACCTTGTAGTTTTTCAACTGTTTGGTATGGATATCGTTTAGTTGACTTATGAGGGGTAAAAAATTGTTGGAAGATATAGTGTATGGCTTGTCCATATACTGCCCATGGATTTTGTTTAGATGGAATCTTTAACATATATCCAAAGAAACAATGTAATGGACAACCTAATGCACATCCTAATTTTGAATACGACCATCTGTTCCAAGCATTATTGATTGGAGTTAGTCTTTTTCTTGTCATTTCAGACCTCCTTGTTTTTAAAGAACTTTTTTGCGATTATTTACTATATTGTTTTTAATGAATATTGTCAATATAAAAAACAACCAAAATGGTTGTTAATTAAATGGTACGCCCAGTAGGATTTGAACCTACGACCATCAGCTTAAAAGGCTGCTGCTCTACCAGGCTGAGCTATAGGCGCATGAAATACTGAAATATTATATAGTAAATTGTATAAAATGTCAATATTACATTATATCAGGTGACTGTATTCCTAATAATTCTAATCCTTTATTCAATACATTCTTTGTTTCTTTAGAAAGTTGTAAACGAATATTTTTTAAATCTTCAGTTTCTGCGTTAAGTACGGAATGATTTTGATAAAAGTTATTATATACTTTAGCTAGACTAAATAAGTAATTAGTTAAAACAGATGGATTATATTCTAAACCTGATTTTTTAACTATTTCAGGAAATTCTAATAGTACTTTCATTAATTTTACTTCTTCTTTATTAATATTATCAAAAGTAATTTTCTTTATATTTTTAATCTTTCCACCTTTGTTTAATATACTAGCTATTCTAGCATGAGTATATTGTATAAATGGTCCTGTATATCCATCAAAAGAAATTGATTCTTTAGGGTTGTATATACTATCTTTTTTAGGATTAGTTTTTAGCATAAAGAACTTTAAGGCTCCTAAGCCAACTATATCTGCTATATCTTTTTTATCACCAGATACTTTTTTAACAGCTTTCTCTATAATTTCCCTTGTCTTATCTTTCATTTCCCGAATAATGTCATCAGCGTCTACTACTGTGCCTTCTCTTGATTTCATTTTTCCATCTGGTAAATTAACCATTCCATATGAAAGGTGGTGTAAATTATCTGCCCAATTAAATCCTAACTTTTTTAATATTAAGAATAGCACTTTAAAATGATAATCTTGTTCATTACCTACTACATAGATTAATTTATTTAATTTTAATTCATCAAATCTACTTTTTGCTGTTCCTAAATCTTGAGTCATATATACTGAAGTACCGTCTTTCCTTAAAACAAGTTTTTCATCTAAACCATCATCACTCAAATCTATCCACACAGAATTATCTTCTTTTTTAAAGAAAACATCTTTTTTTAATCCTTTTCCTACTAAATCTTTACCTAAAAGATATGTTTCACTTTCATAATATATTTTATCAAAAGATATTCCCAATTTATTATATGTTTCTTTATACCCTTCATATACCCAATCATTCATTATTTTCCAAAGCTTTCTAACTTCTTTATCATTAGCTTCCCAATCTTGAAGCATTTTTCTTGCTTTTTTCATTAAAGGGCTTTGTTTTAGAAAGTTATCTTCAGTATCTTTTCTTTCAATATTATTTAATTCTTTAATATCTACATTATTTTTTTCTAAATATTTCTGTTTTTCTTTCTTCAAAAGATCATTAAATAATACATAGTATTTACCTACAAAATGATCACCCTTTGTATTTGTAGATTCAGGTGTTTCTCCTTTACCAAGTTCTTGCCACGCTAACATTGATTTTACAATATGAATACCTCTATCATTAATTAAGTTAGCTTTTATTATATTATATCCACAATATTCTAAAATATTACTTAAACTTTGACCTAAACAATTATTTCTTACATGTCCTAAGTGTTGTGGTTTATTAGTATTAGGAGAAGAAAATTCAATCATTACTTTTTCCTTTTTTCCAATATTAGAAGAACCATATTTTTTTTCTTTCCCTACTTCTATTAATGATTCTTTAAGAAAAGTATTTGGATTTACATATATATTTAAGTATGGACCTATACTTTTTACTTTTTTAACATATTCATTAGTAGTATATTTTTCTGCTAATTCTTTAGATATTTCTACTGGATTCTTTTTTAATTCTTTTCCTAAATCAAAACAAGAAAAAGCATAATCTCCTAATTCTTCCTTAGGGGGTTTTTCTAAAACAATGTCTTTAACTTTAATATTAAGGATATTCTTAATATTTTCTATTATATTTTCATTTATCATAACTATATGTTACTTTAATTAACTTATATTTTCAAGTTTTTTATGTTATAATACTAACATGTATAAAAATATTAATTGGCATACATTAAGCATACCTAAGGTATTAAAAAAATTAAATACTTCTAAAAAAGGTTTAAGTTTTGATCAAGTTGAGAAAAACCAAGATAAATATGGATTTAATATATTAGCTAAAGCTGATAAGTTTTCTATTTCTCGTTTAATACTATCTCAGTTTAAAAGTGCTTTGATATACATTCTTTTAATTGCTGGATTGATTTCCATTTTCTTTAAAGAGTATGTAGATGCTTATGTAATATTTGCGGCTGTATTACTTAATGTTGTTGTTGGATTTATACAAGAGTTTAAAGCAAATAAATCTTTAGAAAAGTTAAATAAAGTTGTAAAAAAAGAAACTTTGGTTATTCGTGATAATCAAGAAATGAAAATAGAATCTAAGTATTTAGTTCCCGGAGATATTATAGTATTAGAATCAGGTGATAGAATACCAGCTGATGCTAGAATATTATCAATTAATGCATTAGAAATTAATGAAGCTAGTTTAACAGGGGAGTCATGGCCTATTAAAAAAGAATTAGAAGTAATAGATGTTGGCACGGTATTGGCTGAAAGAAATAATATGGTATTTATGGGTACCTTGGTTGTTGAAGGTAGAGGACAAGCCATAGTAGTTGCTACTGGTTATGAGACAGAGATGGGTAAGATTACTGTTATGTTAAAAGAAACCAAAGAAGATAAGACTCCGTTACAAAAAAAATTAGATGATTTTGCTAAAAATATCACTAAAATTATATTAGTAGTATCTTTAATTCTTTTTATTATAGGTGTTTTGAAGGGTCATGAATGGTCAGAGATGTTTATAATATCAGTTGCTGTAGCTGTGTCTGCTATTCCTGAAGGTTTAGTAATAAGTATGACCATGATATTAACTGTTGGAATGCAGAGAATATTAAAGAGTAATGGATTAGTTCGTAGATTAATATCTGCTGAAACATTAGGATCTACTACTGTTATTTGTACTGACAAGACAGGAACATTAACAGAGGGTGAGATGAGGGTTACTCAGGTTGTTTCTGCTAGTCAACAAGTAGATTTAAGTGGTCAGTCTTTTAAGGATATTAAAATAGATAAAGAGTTAAAAAAACTATTGCAAGTATCATTATTATGTAATGATGCTGTTGTTGAAAATATTAAAGATAATAAAGATGAGTGGAGAATAATTGGTAGTCCTACAGAGAAAGCTTTACTACTATTTGGTACTTCTGGTTTAAGTATTAGTGAAGAAAATAAGAATTTAGAGAGAAAAGATGAAATACCATTTGATTCTCAGAGAAAGTACATGGTTAGTCGTCATAAATATAATAGTACTCATGATATTATATTTTTAAAAGGAGCTCCTGAAAAAGTTATTTATTTTTCTTCTAAGTATTTACAAGATTCTAAAGATATTAAATTAAATAAAATTAAGATTAATTACTTTAGAAATCAATGGGAAAGACTAAGTAAGGAAGGTTTAAGGGTATTGGCTGGTAGTTACAAGTTAATACCAAAGAAAACTAAAGACATTGGTAGTTATAGAGAGGATCCAGAAGATTTTATATTTGTAGGTGTATGGGGGTTATCTGATCCTTTGAGGCCAGAAACTATAGATACATTACACGAAACATTTAAAGCAGGTATTACTACTGTTATTATAACAGGAGATAATAAATTTACAGCTCAGAAAATAGCTAAAGATCTTGGATTATCTGCAAATAATAAAGAAATAGTTACTGGAGATGAATTATTAAAGATGAGTGATAAAGAGTTAGAGGAAAGAGTCAGAAGTATTAAAATATACGCTAGAGTAAGTCCTGCTGATAAGTTGAGGATTATAAAAGCATGGCAAGATCAAGGTGAAATTGTATCTATGACAGGTGATGGGGTTAATGATGCTCCTGCTTTAAAAGCTGCAGATATTGGTGTAGCTGTTAGTAGCGGGTCAGATGTAGCTAAAGAAACAGCGGATTTAGTTTTATTGGATAATAATTTCAAGACTATTGTCATGGCAATACGTCAGGGTAGAGTAATTTTTGCTAATATTAAAAAAGTTATACTTTATTTATTATCTGATAGTTTTTCAGAGATTATAATAATAATTGGAAGTATGATAATTGGCATGCCACTACCATTAGTTACTGCTCAGATTCTTTGGATTAATTTAGTTAGCGATGGTTTTCCAGCTTTAGCATTAACCATGGAACCTGAAGAGGATGATATAATGAAAAAGAAAGTAGATAAGATAAAATCTATATTTAATTTTGAAGGAAAAGTTTTGGTTGTTATTATATCTTTAGTTACAAGTATTACTAGTTTAGGATTATTTTATTATTTCTGGAAAGAAACTGGAGATATAGTGTTAGCTAGAACAGTTACATTTACTACATTGGGTATTGATACATTATTCTATGTATTTAGTATTAAGTCTCTAGATAAGAATATATTTAAATCTAAACCTTTTAGAAATAAGTATTTAAATTTTGCTGTTATTCTTGGTCTTTTAATTCAACTTTCAGCTATATACATTCCTTTTTTAAATAGAATGTTAAGAACTGTTCCATTGCATTGGTCTGAGTGGAAAGTAATGATATTAGTAATGTTAGTAGTATTTGTGTTAATAGAAGTGATTAAAAGTATATTTATACATCATCGTAATAAAAAATATATATGAGTATTGGAATTATAAAAAAGTTAGAAAAAGCTAAACTTCTTGGTAGGGGCGGAGCTTCTTTTCCTACTAGCAAGAAATGGGAGTTTGTCAAAAAAATATCAGCTAAAAAGAAGTATATTGTTTGTAATTGCTCTGAAGGAGAACCAGGAGTTTTTAAAGATGGTTACATTTTAAAGAATTATCCAGATATAGTTATAAAAGGTATTAAAATTGCTCTTGAAACTATAGATAATTCTGAAGCATATATATATTTAAATAAAGATTACTATACTCTATATCATAAAAAATTAAAGAAATTAATTAAAGATTTACCAATAACCATTTTTAAAGAAAAAGGTGGTTATTTATCTGGAGAAGAAACTTCTATATGTGAAGAAATAGAAGGTAAAAAGGGCAAACCAAGGCAAAAGCCTCCATACCCTGGTCAATCTGGTATTAATAATTGCCCTACTTTGATTAATAATCTGGAAACATTTTACATGGTAGCCAAGATTAATGACGGAGAATATAATAATACTAGATTCTATACATTATCAGGGCATATTAAAAATCCTGGAGTATATGAATTTCCAATTAATTCTACTATAAAATCAATTCTTGAAAAAACTAATAATTACCCTAAAAATGATTTCTTTTTACAAATAGGTGGAGGAGTTAGTGGTGAAATTATACTTTCTAAAGAAATTAATAAAAAAGTAGGTGGTAGTGGAGCTATAGTTATTTTTGATTCTAAGAAAACTAATCCATATCATTTAATGAAAAGGTGGGCTGAATTCTTTTTAGAAGAGAATTGTGATAAATGTGTTCCTTGTAGAGAAGGTGTATATCGTATTTATGAAATGTTAAAGAAAGATAAATTAGATAAAAAAACCTTAGATGATCTATTCTTAGTTATGGATCAAACAAGTTTTTGTGCTTTAGGTAGAATGATTGTAGTACCGTTTAAGAGTTTAATAAATAAAGTATTGTAATTATGAAAATAAATATAATAATAGATAAGAAAAAGATAAAAACAGACTCTAATAAAACTATTCTAGAAATAGCTAAAGATAATAATATTGATATCCCTACTCTTTGTCATCATCCTGATATTAAACCAGAGTCTAGTTGCAGACTATGCTTAATAGATATTAAAGGTGTTGGTAATTTACAAACAGCTTGTTCTGTTAAAGTAGTTGATGGTATGGAGATTAAAACTTCTTCTCCTAAAATTAAAAAAGCAAGAAAGATAAACTTAGAATTAATATTTTCTGAACACTGTGAAGAGTGTAGTGATTGTATTTGGCAATATAATTGTAAATTAAAGAAATTAGGTAAAGAATATAATGTAAATATAACTAGATTTATTGATCGTAAGAAGGGTTGGAAAAACTATAAATTCAACTCTTCTTTAGAATTTGATAGCTCTAAATGTATAGATTGTGGTAATTGTACAACTATTTGTAAAAGACAAGGGGTTTGTTTTTTAGATAAAAAAGAAATAAAGACATTTAATCAAGTTATTACTTCTCAAGATAAGAAAAAAGATTGTGTATATTGTGGTCAATGTGTTGTTCATTGTCCTGTTGGTGCTTTTGAGGCAGCAGGAGAGTTTGAAGATATTTCTAAACCCTTAGCAGATAAAAGTAAAATAGTTGTTGTTCAATTTGCTCCTTCTATTAGAGCAAGTCTAGGTGAAGAATTTGATATGCCACATGGTTCAGTTGTTACTGGTAAGTTAGTAACAGGTTTAAGGGCTTTAGGTTTTGACAAGGTCTTTGACGTAGCTGTTGGTGCAGATTTTACTACAGTAGTTGAAGCTGAAGAATTAGCTGAAAGATTAGAAACTGGTAAACATTTGCCAATGTTTACTTCTTGTTGTCCTGCCTGGGTTAAGTATATAGAATTCTATCGTCCAGATTTGATTCCTAATTTAACTACAGTTCGTTCTCCACATTTAATTTCAGCAGGTTTGATTAAAACATATTGGGCAGAACAAATGAAAGTAGACCCTAAGGCTATAGTCATTGTATCTATAATGCCATGTACATCTAAAAAATATGAAGTTAAAAGACCAGAATTAAGAATAGATGGTGTACAAGTTATAGATCATGTTTTAACTACTAGAGAATTAGCTTTTCTTTTGAAAAAGAATAATGTTGATTTTAAGAATATAAAGCCAGAACAACCAGATAATGCATTATGTGAACCTACTGGCGCTGGGGTAATATATGGAGCCTCTGGTGGTGTTATGGAGTCTGCTTTACGTACAGCATATAAGAAAATGACAGGTAAGAAATTGAAGAATATAAATTTAACTAAAGTTAGGGGAATGAATGATGTTAAAAAAGCTAGTATAAAGATAAAAAAGAAAAATGTTAAAGTAGGTGTTGTTAATGGATTAGGTAATGCTTGTAAGGTTTTAGAAGAATTAAAAGAAGATCCTAATGCTTATGACTATATTGAAGTTATGGCTTGTCCTGGAGGTTGTATTGGGGGAGGTGGTCAACCAGTGCCAACTAATAGTGAAATTAGATTAAAAAGAGCTAAGAGTTTATATAGTATTGATACAAAAAAGAAAATAAGGACTGCTGATGAAAATCCTATAGTTAAAAAGATATACAAAGAATATTTTATTGATAAAGATAAGTATAAAAAAATAAACTTTACAAGTTTTAAGAAAAAGAAAAAAGAAGTAGATTTTAAATTTTAATCGTATGGAACATACTAGAACTATAGTTATGCAAAAGGTTTGGGCTAATGTATATACGCAAACTGCAATTTTTATTGGTTTAGCAAGTATTGCGCCCTTATTTCCTATGCAAGTAATAGCTGGGCTAATAGTTAATGCTTTATTATTTATGGCAGTAATATTTTTAGGTATACGACATGCTTTGATAATTTGTGCTTTACCAAGTATTATTGCTTTATCAACAGGATTGCTACCATTTGTTTTAGCTCCTATAATTCCTTTTATTATAGTAGGTAATATAATTTTAGTAAGTATTTTTAATTATGTTAAAGATAAGAACTATTGGATTGGTATTATTAGTGCTAGTCTCCTTAAATTTATATTTATCTTTGCCACTAGTTTAGTTATAGTCGATAGATTTTTATCAGCAAAAATAGCTTCTAATATTTTACATATGATGTCTTGGCCACAGTTGGTTAATGCTTTACTTGGTGGTATTATTGCTTATGCTTTTTTGAAGTTTATTAAGAAGATTTAATACTATATTTGACAAATATAGTATTTATGATATAATAGTATATATGAAATATGCAAGATTACATAATTGGAATAATAATAACCGATTTTAATGGCCGGTATCTTTTTATATTTCATAAATGTATAGCCGGTCTGTGAAGCCGGTTTTTTTAATATTCCGGGGTAGTTGAGTGGTACAACGCCACGCTGTTAACGTGGATATCGCAGGTTCGAGTCCTGCCCCCGGAGCCAAATTGTATGTTCGGCGTTTGTTGCCTCGGCGCAAAGCGCCTCGGCACGCGCCCTGCGGGCGCTAAGAGCTGATTTTGAAAGGATTTGCCACGCTCCGCGTGGCTTAAAAAACAATTCCCGTTCCCGCAAAATTCGGTTCGAGCCAATCTTTTTTAGAAAATCTTTT
>CAYMZA010000012.1:0-15300 GCA_964394835.1 uncultured Gammaproteobacteria bacterium | reverse complement strand
CAAATGCTCACCCATATTTTGCTCCGCAAAACATCAGATATACGCGAACGTTGTACGAAATTCCGACTCGTTTGCAGGGTAATTGAAAAGGCTGTACAAATAATAAGCTAACGATACCGAAACGACCTTTCAGCTACTTACCCGCCGGAACATCGTACAACACGGCGTATATGAAATCCTCCGTTCGTTCCGCTGGTGGCCTCTCGCCTTCGCTGAAGCTACGGCGAGCGGAGCCGGCCAATTGTACCAGCTCCGCTCTCGTCGGACTTCATATGACGCCGAAACGTTATGTGTAATCATTTTTTTAACAATTTAATGATTTGCAGAGAGATTTTTAAAATAAGGAATGAAAATTTAATTTTCCCTTTATAATAATAAGGGAGATAAAAGGAATTTCTCCGTTATCGCTCCAAAATAAGTAAATTTATAAACTTTTAATTTATTAACAACAATATTATGAAAACTAAAAATGAAAAAATTATGAACTGGCTTTATGATAATTGGTATAAATCAACAATTTTTTTAGCTATTTATTTAGGTATATTTTTGTTTGTATATCTAAAAGATGTAAACTATCCTTTATTTTTACTTTGGTTACAATTGGTAATCTATTTTATTCATCAATTTGAAGAATACGTATTTCCAGGAGGATTTGTAAAATTTTTTAATACTAAATCATTAGGTTCTGATAAAAATGATTTTCCTCTAGATAAAAAAGTATCTTTTTGGATTAATATCCCAATAATTTTCATTGCACTTCCTGTTTCTATGTTATTAGCTGGCTATATCAATATTGCAATTGGTATTTGGACTGCATATTTTTCAGTAATAAATGCATTATCACATGTAGGACTATTTTTAAAAAATAAATATAATCCTGGTTTTTTTGTAAGTTTGTTTTTAAATATTCCAGTGGGAATATATACAATTTACTATTTTGCTTCTCTAAATATTATTTCTTTGAGTGATCAATTGATTGGATTAGGAATTGGACTTTTATTTCAAATAATTGTTATGCTATATGGATTTGTAATATTAAAACCAAAAATAAAATAAAGTATTTTTCTTTTTCCAATTCACCCTTAATTTATCTTAGAAGAAGAAAAACGAAAAAAAATTTTCTCTTAAATATGAAAAATCTCTCTACAAAAGAATGATAAGGATAAAAAAATGACTTCTCCGCTATCGCTCCGTTCGGCTCGCCTAACACAGTATATGCGGTTCACTCCTGCCGTCGCTCTCCCATATTTTTGCTCCCGTTGGTCGCAAAAACATCGCATACACCGAAACGTTATGTGCAATTTGAATTTTGGCATATGGATAGATAAATTTATATTAAGGTTAATTCTTTTACTTCATTATGATTAAAGCAATTATTTTTGACTGGGGCGGAGTTTTAATTGACAATCCGGACGATGGTTTAATGGAATACTGTGCGGATTTATTAAAAGTCGATGTAAGTATTCTAAAAAATATTTTTTCTAAATATAAAACAATGTTTCAAAAAGGTGAAATTTCAGAAAATGAGTTGTGGAATAAAATTTGTACTGAATTAATTATTAAAAAACCATCAGTTAAATCACTGTGGAAAGATGCTGTTAAAAACGTATTTAAAGATAAAATTCAGATATTTAACTTAATTCCACATCTTAAAAAAGAAGGATATTTGATTGGTTTTTTATCAAATACTGAAATTCCAACTATGGAATATTTTTTTGAAAATGATTATAAAAAATATTTTGATGCAACAACTTTTTCTTGTGCCGAAAAGACTGTAAAACCTGAAGAAAGAATATATAATCTAACTTTAAAGAAATTGGATGTACAACCTAATGAATCAATTTTTATTGATGATAAGTTAGATTATATTGAAGGTGCGAAAAAAGTTGGTATGAATGGTATTGTTTTTAAAACTCCTGAACAATTGGTAAAAGAATTAGTCTCTTTTTCTATAGATATTGATGTAGCCAAAATTCAAACTGTCCCTTCGGTCGGTCGTCTTGCAGACTCCCCACATAACAAGGGATAAAAGGAAATTTCCTGCTGAAATTTCCCAAATTCGCTACGCGAACTTCCTTTATCCCTGACGTTGTATGGAATAGATCTTTTTCTTACTAACAACCTCGCTCATAAAACTATTTATTAAAATAAATTAATCATCAATATGAAAATTATTAAAAGTTTTGAAAAAATTAATAAAAAAAATACTGACATAGCTGGAGGCAAAGGAGCTTCTCTTGGTGAAATGACTCGAATAAGTATTCCTGTTCCTGGTGGTTTTGTAATTCTCTCAAATTCTTTTGATATATTTCTTGAAAAAACAGACTTAAACATAGAGATTGATGCTATCTTAGACAAAATTAATATCAAAAAAGTTCATACTATCGAAAACGCTTCCAAAAAAATTCAAGCGATAATTCTTTCCAAAGAAATACCAAAAGATATTAAGAAAGAAATTTTAAAATTTCATAAAAAATTAGATTGTAAATTTGTTGCAGTTCGTTCTTCTGCAACGTCAGAAGATTCTGATTCTGCAACTTGGGCCGGACAACTTGATAGTTTCCTTAATACAACATAAAAAACTCTTTTAGAAAATGTGAAGAAATGTTGGGCTTCTTTATTTACTCCAAGAGCAATATTTTATAGATTTGAACAGAAACTAAACAAAGACAAAATTTCTGTTGCAGTTGTTGTTCAAAAAATGATTGATTCAAAAGAATCAGGCATTGCTTTTTCTGTACATCCTGTTACTCAAGATGAAAATCAAATTATTATTGAGGCGGGTTTTGGATTGGGAGAGGCAATTGTTTCAGGCTCAATAACTCCAGATAGTTATATTGTAGATAAACAAGATTTTAATATTTTAGACATAAATGTAAACAAACAAACAAAAGCATTATACAAAAAAACCAATGGTGGAAATGAATGGAAAGAATTAAAAGAGAAATGTAAAAAACAAGTTTTAACAGAAAAAGAAATTATTGAGCTGTCTAAACTTATTGTAAAAATAGAAAATCATTATGGCTTTCCTTGTGATATAGAATGGGCAAAAGAAAAAGGAAAATTCTATATTGTACAAAGCAGACCAATAACAACTTTATCCGGAATTAAAGAAAAGAAGAAACAGTGGAATGTTGTTAGGAGTCGTTACATTCCAGCAGTTTGGCCATTTATTTGTTATTTTTCTTGGAATGCACCCGAGTTGATTAAAGGAGCTAATTTTGAATATTATCATGTTTGGAAAAAGGGAAATGTTCAAGCAATATGGAGTGAAAATTGTTCTCTGAAATTGAGAAAGGGCATATTAGATATAATTACAAAAAATAAAAATGATCTCAAAAATTTCAGAAAAAAGGGAATTCCAGCAGGAGAAAAGGTAATTAAGTTTTGTGAAACATTTATTAAAAAAATTAATAACAAAAGCATTGAAGATTACCTTGAATTCTTTAGGAAATTTAACAAGCTATATCAAAAGATAATGAAGACAAATATGCTATTCTGGGTTTTTGCCAATGTCCCTCTTGAAAAGATTATCAATAAATTACTTGAAAACTATAAAGAATCTGAAAAGAGAGAGATTTTTTCTACAATGTCTGTTACAAAAGAAGATTCATATAGTAAAATTGAAGAAAATAAATTTATAGCCTTAGTTAAAATCGCCAAAAAAAGGGGAATATTAGATAATGATGTTAAAAAGAAAATTAAAGAATTTTCAGAAGAATATTTTTGGTTTCCCTACGAATATGTCGGACCTGAAATATGGAATGAAAAAAGAATTACTGAAAAAATTAAAGAATCATTAAATGTAGGAGACGAACAAAGAATAACTAATACACAAAAAATCAAAATAAATGCATAAAAAAGTATAAACTTAGTGGCGAAGTAGTGGATAAATTTAACATTCTTCAAATATTAACTTTAATGCAAGATGATAGAAAGATGCAAAATAGTAAAATATGTTATTATATAAATGATATTATTATGAAGAATCTCTCTAAATTATTGAATATTGATTTAAAATCTATAAGATATCTTGATGATGATTTATTAGAAAATTTTATTAAAGAAAAAAATGACAAGAAATTAAAGAATGTATTAAAAAACCGTAGTGAATTTTGTATTCAATTTACAGATGAACGTGGAAACAATATATTCTATGAAGGTAAAAAAGCAAAAAGTCTTCTTAAAAAAGAAGAAATAGATTTAGATGTTAATAAAAATGTAGATACTATCAAGGGACAAATCGCGAATTCTGGGAAGGTTACTGGAAGAGCCAGAATATTAAAATCGTCAAGTAATGTTAAAGATTTTAAAAGAGGAAATATCATTGTAACTGGAATGACTACACCTGATTTTGCGCCTCTTATTAAAAAATCTGTAGCAATAGTAACAGATGAGGGGGGACTTACATGCCATGCAGCTATTATTAGTAGAGAGTTAGGAAAACCATGCATAATTGGAACAAAAATTGCCACAAAAATCATCAAAACTGGAGATTTAATTGAGGTAGATGCCAGTAGGGGAACAGTGCGAATAATTAAATAAAAATAATATGAAAAAATTTGAAGCTATCAGACACGGAGATAAACAAGGTGAAGAATTGTCTGAAACTGGACGTGAGCATACTAAAGAAAAAGCTAAAGAGTTAAGTTAAGAAATAAAAAATTCCCCAGATGGGTCTATTTTTTATATAGTATCATCAAATGTAGGACGAGCTATTGAGACACGAGATATAATTGAAGAAGAGCTTAAAAATTTAACAAAAAACAATCAAGAAATAGAATTCATTTCTGTTCATAATTTGGAAAAAATTAAACAAGCAAGAGAAGATAAAAGCAAAAAATACATAGTTTATGAGATACAACCTAGCTCCTTGCTGGGTTTTAACGAAAAAACACCATCAATACCAGCATTTTTGAAATACAAGAAACTATACAAAAACAATGAGGCTTTAATTGGAGAAACGTGGGCGGCCAAACCAGACGAAATTGAAGAATTAAAAGAAAAAGTAAAACAAGAATTCCCCGATTTAGATGTTTCAAAAATACAACCAAATGAATTCAAAGAAACTCCAGAAGAAGTAGCATTAAAATACATTAGACATATGAAGAGAATGGATGAAATAACAGAAAAATATTTTCCAGGACGACCATGGAAAAGTTTACAAGTTACTCACAATTTTTCTATGGATTTTGCAGCAATAGCAATACTTGGTAAAGATATTTCATTAGAATCAATTAGAGAATTGGGCGGAAAGCTTGCACAATACCTTGAATCAGTCTATTGGGAAATAAATGGTGAAAAAATTATAGCAAAATATAGAGATCAAGAAATTGAACATAAAAAAACATTAGATGAAATAATTGAAAGTTTAAAAAAAGCATCGGAAATTAGAAAAAGTGAATGGAATAAATAAAACCACAAACCAAAAAGTTTTAGCTTTGTGGCATCAATACTCAATCTCTATACCTATTCACTAAGATAAGAAAGCAAATACCCTATAACAACATATACATGATTCACTCTTAGCTAATATCAAATGAACACCAATATTTTGTTCCACTACATCCCATAAAACACTATATATCATTAAACATTATACACAATTATTATTGTGCACTAAACTGATAAAGATGCTAAACCATTCAGAATCGGATTAAGTATTATTCTTATTATTACAATTGGAATTATTATAATTAGATACTATAAAAATAAATAACTAGATTTTAATTATATTTAAACAGTTCTACTATATATTTTATATAAAGTATTAATATAATAAGGCTGGTTATTTACCAGCTTTTTTGATATAATAAAATAGATTAATATAAAAATATGGATAATACAAATCAACAACCAGTGGCTGAAGATAATACACAACAGCCAGTACAAGCGCAACAAACACCACCAAATACACAGGCACCACAACAACCAATACCAGAAGCTAATACTAATCAAATTGTAAATGAAGGCCTTATTCAGCCAATCAAAACAGTAGAGGCTCAACAAAAAGCACAACAAGCACAAGAAACTACTAATACACAACAAGTTACGCCTACCAAAAAAACACAACAAGAGGTATATGGTAAAAGTGAAATGCTAGACTATGGTCAAATATTACAAAATATACTACAAATACAAAACGGAGATATGGTTGCTGATCTTGGTGCAGGAGGAGGACTACCAACCATGCAGGCATCTAGACTAGTAGGAGAACAAGGCCAAGTATATTCTGTAGATATTGTAAAAGGAACCCTGTCTGAAATAGAGTCAAAAGCTAGAATGACAGGTGTCCATAATATTAAAACTATCTGGAGTAATTTAGAAATAGTTGGAGCTACTAAAATAAATGAAGGGTCTTTAGATTTTGCTCTATTATTTAACATACTATTTCAATCAAAAAAACATTATGAAATACTAGCTGAGGCTGCTAGATTACTAAAGGTTAATGGAAAACTATTAATAGTTGACTGGAGTGACACTAGCCAAGGATTTTCTCCTGATGATTCTATGAAGGTTGACCAAACTCAAGTTATAGAATATGCTAGACAAAACAATCTAATACTAGACAGAGATTTCCAAGCTGGCAAATATCATTTTGGATTAATATTTATAAAAAAAGAATAATATGGACTTAACTAAATTAATAGATTTTTCTTACTTATTAAACAGATTTCCTACTGGGGGTTTTTCATGGCCTTTTAGAATATTTCTTGGAATACTATTTACTTCTTGTATTATTTTAGCTATAAAAGCTGGTAAAGAAATAAAGATAACTTCTGGTAATTTTAAAAAACTATGGTATAAAGTACAATTATGGGGTTGGACTACTGGATTTATAGGTCTACTACTATTTTATTTCAGAGAAGTAAGAGCTATATATCTTTCATCAAGAATATGGATGTTAATTTGGGTTTTAATAACTATAATTTGGGGATTAAATATAATTAAATATCTGAAAAAAGAATTACCTAAAAAAGAAGAAATAAAAGAAAAACAAGAAGCTTTTAATAAATGGTTACCTAAACAAAAGAAGCAATCTTGACTAATATACATAAATAACATATAATATATTTGTTAAGCTAGTTTATTAAACTAGCTTCTTTTTATAAAATAAACAAAGAAAACTATGGCAAAAAGTGAAATTTCTTCAGCTATCAAAATGATTTGTGAAGAAAAAAACATTGAGATGGGTGCAGTTATAAACGCTATTGAAGCATCTTTAGCAGCTGCATATCGTAAAGAGTTTGGAACTAAAGATCAAAACATTAAAGTAAGTTTTAATGCAGATAATGCACAAACTGTTGTTTTTGATGTCAAAACAGTGGTAGAAGATGTTGATATTGAAGAACAAGAGAAACTCTTTGAAGAACAAAAAGAAAAACGAGAAGCAGGTGAAGAAATACCTGAGGAAGATTTAATTAAAAAATTCAACCCTCGTACTGAAATAATGGTATCCGAGGTTAAAGAAAAAGGCTTAGAATACAAGATAGGAGATATTATTGAAACCAAACTAGAACCACCAGAAGAATATGGTAGAATGGCTGCTCAAACTGCTAAACAAGTTATTATACAAAGATTAAGAGAGGCAGAAAGAGATCATATATTTGAAGAATATAGTGGCAAAGAAGGTACATTAGTATTAGGTACAATACAAAGAAGAGAAGGTAGAATATATGTTGTTAGTTTAGATAATGCTAATGCTGTATTATTACCAGAAGAACAAATACGAACAGAAAGATATAATATTGGGTCCAGACTTAACTTCTATATCAATGAAGTAAGAATGGGTAATAAAGGGCCGGAAATAATATTATCTAGAACTCATCCTGAAATTGTTAAAGAACTGTTTGCTACAGAAGTTCCTGAAATAGCTGCTGGTAGCGTAGAAATAAAAGGTATTGCTAGAGAGGCTGGAGCTAGGTCTAAAATAGCTGTTGTAGCTACAGAAGAGAATATTGATCCCGTTGGTTCTTGTGTAGGGCAAAGAGGTTCTAGGGTCCAAACTGTTATACATGAACTAGGTGGAGAAAAAATAGATATCATTGAGTGGGATGAAGATATAAAAACATTCATAATACATGCTCTAAGCCCTGCAGAAATTGTTGATATAGATATTGATAAAGAAGAAAAGACAGCAAAAGTAAAGGTTAATGAAGACCAACTTTCTTTAGCTATTGGTAAAGGTGGTCAAAATGTAAGACTAGCTGCTAAATTAACTGACTATAAACTAGATATTATATCTAATGAAACAGGAGAAGCTGTTCTTGATGAAAAAGAAGATAAGAAAGATAACAAAGAAAAAAAAGAAAAGATTGATAAAGAAAAAGAAGATAAGAAAGATAACAAAGAAAAAAAAGAAAAGATTGATGAAGAAAAAGAAGATAAATAATTAAATAATAAATTAAATAAATACTATGTCTAACACAATCATTTTTGCTATCTTAGCATCATTAATATCAATTAGCTTTGGTATTGTCTTAATTAAAAAAATATTAAAAAAACCAAGGGGTAATGACAAGATGAAAGAAATTGCTGACGCTATACAAACTGGGGCTAAAGCATATCTTACTCGTCAATACAAAACTATCTCTTATTTAGCTGTAGCTTTATTTATAATCTTAGGCTTTGCCTTAGATTGGTTAACAGCTATAGCGTTTTTAGTTGGTGCAGTACTTTCTGCAGCTGCTGGTATTATAGGAATGAATATTTCTGTGAGAACTAATGTTCGTACTGCAGAAGCTGCTAGAAAAGGAATAGAGCCTGCTATGAGATTAGCTGTTCTGGGTGGATCTGTTACTGGAATGTTAGTTGTTGGTTTAGCTTTACTAGGTGTAGCTGGACTATATATAATTCCTGGGTTTACAGTAACTCATTTAATTGGTTTAGGATTTGGAGGAAGTCTAATATCTGTATTTGCTCGTTTAGGAGGAGGTATATTTACTAAAGCTGCTGATGTAGGAGCTGATCTAGTTGGTAAAGTAGAAGCAGGAATACCCGAAGATGATCCTCGTAACCCAGCTGTAATCGCTGACAATGTTGGTGATAATGTTGGTGACTGCGCTGGTATGGCTGCTGATCTTTTTGAAACATATGCTGTAACTTTAGTTGCTGCTATGCTTCTAGGTTCTTTAACTTTCACAGATTTTGATAATGCTATACTCTACCCTATTGCTTTAGGTGGTATAGCTATTATAACCTCACTAGTTGGATTATTATTCATCCGTTTAGATAAAAAGAAAAGTGTTGAAAAAATAGAAAAGAATGATGGAATAATGAAAGCATTGTACAAAGGATTAATTGTAGCTGGTGTTTTAACAGCTGTAATATTCTTCTTTGTAACTAAAAATATGATGTCTGATTTAGTTAGTGAAAGTTATCTTCATATATATTACGCTAGCTTAGTTGGTTTAGTAGTTACTGCTTTAATTGTTTGGATTACAGAATACTATACTTCTACTAGGTACAAACCAGTTAAATCTATTGCTAAAGCTTCAGAAACTGGTCATGGAACAAATATTATCCAAGGATTAGCTGTTAGTATGAAATCTACTGTATGGCCTGTTCTGGTTATTGTTGCTGGTATTATAGTTTCATATCACTTTGCTGGACTATATGGTATTGCTATATCTGCAATGAGTATGTTATCTCTAGCTGGTATTATAGTAACTATTGATGCGTATGGACCAATAACAGACAATGCTGGTGGTATAGCTGAAATGGCTAAAATGCCAGAAGAGGTAAGGAATATTACTGATCCACTAGATGCTGTTGGTAACACTACCAAAGCTGTTACCAAGGGTTATGCTATTACTTCAGCTGGTTTAGCTGCATTAGTATTATTTGCCGCATATACGGAAGAGTTAACTAATGCCGGTAAACATATAATATTTAGTTTAGAAAATCCTTATGTGTTAGCTGGATTATTCATTGGTGGATTATTACCATATATCTTTTCCGCTTTATCAATGGAATCTGTTGGTAAAACTGCCGGATATATTGTAAAAGAAGTTAGAAAACAATTTAAAGAAAAACCAGGAATAATGACTAGTGAAGAAAAACCAGACTATACATCTGCTGTAGATATTGTAACCAAAGGTGCATTAAAACAAATGATTGTACCTGCTCTTATACCAGTATTAGTACCTGTGTTAATTCTTTTAATATTCAAGGGTGACAATGGTTTAACAGTATTAGGTGGAACTTTAGTAGGTAGTATTGTAACAGGAATATTCCTAGCTATATCAATGACATCAGGTGGTGGTGCTTGGGATAATGCTAAAAAATACATTGAAAGTGGGCATTGTGGAGGTAAAAACTCTGAAGCTCATAAAGCAGCTGTAACAGGAGATACAGTTGGTGATCCATACAAAGATACAGCAGGACCTGCTATAAACCCAATGATTAAAATCTTAAACGTAGTCGCACTATTATTAATCGCTATATTATTTAAATAATAAATTATGAAAATTGATAAAAAAAACCTAGAAAAAGGAAAAGTAGAATTAACTATTGAAATACCAAAAGAAGAAATAAAAACTCATTTAGAAAATGCTGCTAAAAAAATATCAAAGAGTAAAAAGTTACCGGGCTTTAGACCAGGTAAAGCTCCTTATGAATTAGTAAAAAGTAATGTTGGTGAAATGGCTATTTACCAAGAAGCTTTAAATGATATTATAACTGATACATATTACAAGGCTGTAACAAGAGAAAAACTTCAAACTCTAGGTCAACCAGAAATTAATGTAGAAAAAGTAGCCCCAGATAATCCAGTAGTATACAAAGCTATAGTTTCTCTTTTACCTAAAGTAACTCTTGAAGATTGGCAAAGTATTTCTGTAAAAAAGAAAGATATTAAAGTAGACAAAGAAGAAATAGATAAAACTATATCTCAATTAGTAGAAATGAATGTTAAAGAAACTATTGAAAAGAAAAAAGTAGAAAAAGGAGATAAAGCAGAAATTAATTTTGAGGTATTAATTAATAAAGCAGTGATAGAGGGTGGAAAAAATGATAAATACCCCATTGTAATAGGTGAAAGTAAAATGATTCCTGGGTTTGAAGAAGAGATTATGGGATTGAAAGCAGGGGATAAAAAAGAATTTGAACTTAAATTTCCGAAAGAATACTTCCAAAAGAATTTAGCTAATAAACTAGCTACATTTAAAGTAGAAGTATTAAATGTTTTTAAAAGAGAATTACCTAAAATAGATGACAAATTTGCTCAAACTATTGGCTTTGATACTTTAGATAAATTAAAAAAACAATTAGAAGATAATATTAAAAAGGAAAAACAAGAAAAAGAAAATCAAAGAATAGAAAGAGAAGCAGTAGAATCAATTGTTAAGGTATCAGAAATAGAGGATATACCAGATACCTTAATTAAAAATGAAACTCATAAAATGATCCATGAACTTGAATATAGTATACAAAGACAAGGTATGGATATGGCTGGATATTTAAAATCTATTAAAAAAACTAAAGAAAACTTAGAAGAAGACTTTAAGGAACAGGCAACAGAAAGAGTAAAGGCTGCTTTAGTTATGAAACAGTTAGGAGAAGAAGAAAAGGTAAAAGTAGAAGATAAAGAAATAGATGAAGATATCAAAAAACAAGAAGAAATGTATAAAGATAATAAAGAAGTATTAAAGAATATAAAACTACCTGCATTTAGACAACATGTATCTCATATGCTTACTAATCAAAAAATAATTAAACTGATTTCTGACAAAATTGTTAAATAGTTTATTATTAAAATATAAGTATTTAAAACACCCCTTAATTAAAATCAATACAAGGGGTGTTTTATTTATCCAAGGCTACAAAACGACAATTTTTACTCCAATCACCAAAACCACAATATATTAATAATTTAGGTTTTTCATTATCATGATCAAGTATACCTATAGAATAATTATTTGAATTATAGAAAATAGGATTAAGTTGTACTATTGGAAATTGAAATTTAAGCTTTGGATACTGTTTACCAAACTCTACAAGTTCTTTTAAGGTAGCGGGGCGTAAATTAATATCATCTAATTTTGAAGAGCAAAACTAGTACTCATATTTAATCTAAAATGAATAAGGTGTATTTGATCTTTTGGCAATCCAGTTACTGAAAAACATTCTTGATTAATAAAAAAATTAACATGCGAACGATAGACTTCAAACAACTTATTAAAATAAACTAAATTAAATCTAAGCTTAAAAACATTAGAAGAATTTTTTAGTACCATTGCTAGCCTCCTTTGGTTTACGATAAATACTTAAAAAATTTAATGTGCGTTTAATAATTTTATATACTAACCCATTTAAATAATTTTATCAAGTATTTATCTTATAATCTAAACGAAAACCTTAAAAAAACAAAGCTGGTAATTAACCTAATTTTTTGATATATTAAACATACTGTTTTTAATATCATAATATGAATAAACTTGAACAAATATCAAATAATAAAGAAGGTAGGATAATAAATAAACTACGTTCTAAAATACAAGAAAAAATGAAAGAGTCTCATCTCCCAACAGAAGAAAAGCTTGGTTATAAAAGTACTGTTGGTGTATATGGTGGTAAAATAAACTATGATAAAAATGACAAAATGATTTTTGATATGCGAGGAATAATTTCAAAGATTGATCAAAAAGGAGATGCAATACTAAGAACATATGATGAACATACTATGAAAAATCCTCCTGAAATGTTTCGCAAACATCCTCATTGGTTTTTTAGATTTATCGCGCCTGATACAAAACGATATCGTGGGACTCCTCAAGAAATTGAAGAAAACAAAAACCAACTCATGACTATGGTATCCCCAAAAATCCCAGAATACCAAAAGATCTGAAAGAAATTCTAGAACAAAACAAACAAGCTAAACAAACCTTTGATTCTATAATCCCTTCGAAAAAGAAAATGATCTATCGTTGGATTCTTCGGGGCAAACTAGCATCAACTAGAAAAAAGAGAATTTCCCTAGTAAATAAGGAAATGAAAGCCGGCAATAAAAATTTTATGTAAACTAGATCCCGCTATTCCCTATCGCCTAAAAGGCGATTTTTTGATATAATGATTATATGAAGAAAATATTAGCTATACTATCACTGTTTTTATTCTTGGTGCCATTGATGTCATTGGCTAGCCCTGTGCCTTTAGCATATATAATTAATGATGAATCAAAAGAGTGCGCAGTACACAGGGGTGGTGATGAATGTGTTAGTCATCCTATTCCAGAGGGGTGGAGGTATACTGGGTTAGCTAGAGAGACAGTTTGTCCAGCCGGATATACTGAAGTTAATGTTAAAACTGATAGTAGGCCCGTTTGGAGTATTTATTGTCTTATGCCATTTAGTTCAGGTTCAAATTATACAGCTATGCTTTTTTGGCCTATAATAATTGTGGCAATTGTGATTATTATCGTAGTTATTCGTTTGATAGCTAAAAAAAGAAGAAAACGGTGTATCTAAACCAATACTTAATATCCCAGATATTATATATAATAAAAGTTTAATATTTCTTACAGAGGCTAAAAAAAGAAACCTAGCAATTAAAACCATTAAGTTTCTAGGTGCATATATAAATGAATTTAAACTAACATATAATAATAAAAAATATTACTTTGAGGGTGCACCTATGCTTTTATTATTGAAAAATATATCAAAGGAAAATTATATAGAGCTTCTGTTGTTGGAAAAACTAATGTTTTTGTATGCCAAAAGGATAAAGCAAATATCATAGGCAACAATTATTCAACAATAGAAGAATTAATTAAAGAAAAAACAAACACATTCATAGAGGAGATACAAATCAAATGAATACTACCTTACACGTAATACCAACCAATAATATTTTAATAAACAATCTTAAAAAACAAAACATTAGTTTAAAAACAATTTTACCAAAAGATAAAAAAATATACCTCCAAAATAAGTTTGTATTATCACATGGTTGCGATATTATTAACTGTAGTGAGTTTGTTCATAAAGATAATAAAGAACTTTTCCTAAAAACAGCAGAAATATTAAAGTCTGATTTACTAGGTATTGGTTTTATATGTCCTGATATTAGTAAATCCTACAAGGAACAGGAAACTGCTATAATAGAAGCTAATAGCCTTCCATATATAGATATACACCAATATCCTTCCCACGGGAAACCAGAACCTGTTGCAAAAATAACATGGGATATAGTTTTAAATAAATTAAATAATAACTAAATAAAATATATGAAGGTTTTTATAACATCAACATTTAAAAATGGTAAAAATAAAGAAGAAATAGAATGTCTTTGTTGTCTAGTAAAAGAAGGTGGTTTTCAAGACTTTTCTTTTATCAGAGATATTGAAAATTATCAAAAAACATTTAATGACCCAAAAAAATAATACGAAAAGCAAGAAAAGAAATAAAAAAATGTGACATACTTTTAATTGATATGACTAATAAGCCAATAGGTAGGGCTATTGAAGCAGGTATTGCATTTGCTTATGATAAAAAAATTATCACTATAATGAAAAAAGGAATAAAAATAAAAGATACAACAAAAGGTATTTCTGACATGGTAATTGAATATAATAATATTAAAGATATAGTTAACCCACTTAATCTTTTGTACGATAAATGGAATAAGAAATAATAAAAGCTGGTATTAAACAAGCTTTTTTGATATATTTAATACATTATTTAATTTAAACTAACCTATGTACAATAAAGAACTGTTAATAAGTAAAAGAGCAGCGAAGGAAGCTGGTAAATTTTTAAAGAAAGAGTTTAATCTTTGGAAAAGAGGAAATGAGAGGAAGAAAAAACATAATGAAACGGTAACTTGGTGTGATAAAAAAGCAGAACAAATAATATTTAAACAAATTAAAAAAGTTTTTCCTAAATATAATATCCTTTCTGAAGAAAGCGGTTTAAAAAAGAAAAACAGTGAATACTCTTGGATTATAGATCCACTAGATGGTACTAATAATTTTACCGTTCATAATCCTCTTTTTACAACATCTATAGCATTATTACATAAAAATGAAATAGTTATGGGTATAGTATATGCACCAATGATAGATGAAATGTACTATGCTGTAAAAAATAAAGGAGCATATAAAAATAATAAAAAAATAAAAGTTTCTAATATTAAAAAAATAAAAGTTTCATATATTACATATTGTCATGGATTAGGAATAAAAGATCATAAAAAAGCTTTCCAAATATATGAAAACTTTCATATTAAAGCAAGAGGTTGCAGACATCTTGGTAGCACAACATTAGAATTAGCTATGGTAGCTAATGGATACACAGAAGCATT
>CAYMZA010000011.1:0-16135 GCA_964394835.1 uncultured Gammaproteobacteria bacterium | reverse complement strand
AAAAATAAAGAAAAAGAAAATAAAAGATTAATTAAATTAAGAGACTATTTAATAACTCAAATATTAAAAACTATCCCCAAAACAAGATTAAATGGAGATCCAAAAGAAAGACTGCCAAATAATATAAATATATCTATTATGGATATTGAAGGAGAAGCTATGCTACTCTATCTTGATGAAATAGGTATTCAGGCTTCTACTGGTTCTGCTTGTACTTCTACTAGTTTAGAACCTTCTCATGTAATTAGAGCTTTAGGTGCTCCATACGAAGTTGCACATGGTTCTATGAGATTTACATTAGGAAAATATACAAAGAAAAAAGATTTAGAATATTTAATAAATAAATTACCAAAAATAGTTAAAACCTTAAGAAAGATTTCTCCTACAAAAGCAAGCATGAAAGATGTAGAAAAAGAAATAGATAATTTTAAAAGAAGGGTAATTAAAATATAATATGAAAAATACATCTAAAGATCCTTGGATATATACAAAAACAGTAAAAGATCATTTCTTTAACCCTAAGAATATAGTTTTAGATGAAAAAGAAATTAAAAGCTATGACGGTTTAGGCATGGTTGGCTCTCCGGCTTGTGGAGATATGATGAAAGTTTGGATTAAAGTAGATAAAAAAACTGATAGTATAACAGATATGAAGTGGCAAACATTTGGTTGTGCTTCAGCTATTGGAGCAACCTCTATGCTATCTACTATGGTTAAAGGAATTAAAATAGATAAAGCTTTAAAACTTAAACCTCAAGATATTACTGAAGAATTAGGTGGTTTACCTACACGTAAAATTCATTGCTCTGTTCTAGGAGATCAAGCTTTAAGAGCTGCAATAAATGATTACTTTAAAAAAAGTAAACAAGAAAAAAGAATAATTAAATAAAAATTATGGAAAAATTTACAACACCTTCTTTGCCATATGAATACAATGCTTTAGAACCATATATGGATGAAGAAACAATGAAAGTGCATCATGATAAACATCATGTAGCTTACACAACAAATTTTAATAAAGCCTTAGAGAATAATCCTGAATTATTTGACAAAACAGCAGAAGAAATACTACAAGATATAGATAATGTTCATGAAGAAATTAAAACTGCAGTAAAGAATCATGGTGGTGGTCATGTACATCATAGTATTCTTTGGGAAACCATTAGACATGGAAAAGAAAATAATTTACCAGAAGGTGAATTATTAGAAGCAATTAATAATACTTTTGAAAGTTTTGATAATTTTAAAGAAGAATTGACTAAAGCTAGTATGGCTATGTTTGGTTCTGGTTGGGCTTGGTTATCATTGGATAATGATAAACTAATAATTGAAAAAACATTAAACCAAGACAGCCCCTATTCTTTAAATCATATCCCTTTATTTGGTATAGATGTATGGGAACATGCATATTATCTAAAATATCAAAATAGAAGAAATGAATTTGTAGAAAACTTCTTTAAGATTATAAACTGGGATAAAGTACAAGAAAAATATTTAAATAATAAGTAATAAAAAACTATGCAAGAAATAAACAACTGTTGTGAAGATTTAATATTTGACAATATTACACCAACAATTGGTAAACAAGCTCCTCAATTTGAGGCTGAAGTATATTATGAAGATGATATTAAAAAAATAAGTCTTGATAAATATAAAGGTAAGTGGGTAATACTGTTCTTTTATCCTGCTGACTTTACTTTTGTATGCCCTACTGAATTAGGAGATTTAGCAGATAATTATAAAGAAATTAAAAAATTAAACACTGAAGTATTATCAGTAAGTACTGATACAGTATTTGTTCATAAGGCTTGGCATGATGAATCAGAAGAAATTAAAAAAATAAACTTTCCTATGGTAGCTGATCCAACTGGAAGTATATCTAGATCATACGGAGTTATAATAGAAGAAGAAGGACTAGCTCTTCGTGGAACATTCATCATAGACCCTGAAGGTAATTTAAAAACTATAGAAGTACATGATAATGGCATTGGTAGATCTAGTAAAGAATTACTAAGAAAATTACAAGCAGCTCAATTCACACATAAATATGGCGACAAAGTATGTCCTGCTAATTGGGAACCAGGTAAAGACACTTTAAAACCTGGACTTGATTTAGTTGGTAAGATATAAACAAAGAGCCTGGCACTATACCAGGTTTTTTATTTATCTAAAAAATGATATAATCCTAGTATGGAAATAGAATACGAAGCTACATTTATAAACATAGATAAGGATGAAATACGTTCTCGCCTTAAAAAAGTAGGAGCTAAAATGATTTATCCTGAATTTTTAATGAAAAGACATGTGTGGGACTTTCCTAAGGGACATAAAATTTTTGGTGGTTGGATTAGAGTAAGACAAGAATCTGATAAAGTAACTATGAGTGTTAAAATAGTACCTGATGATAAGCATATAGAGAGCCAAAAAGAAACTTGCATAACAGTAAGTAGCTTTAAAGATGCTAAAGAAATAATAGATACTATTGGTTGTGAAAAACAAGCATATCAAGAAAGTAAAAGAGAATTATGGAAAATAGATGATGTAGAAATAACTATAGACGAATGGCCTTTTCTAGAACCATTTGTAGAAATAGAAGGACCATCAGAAGAAAAAGTAAAACAAGTAAGTAAAAAATTATATTTTGACTACTCTAAAGCAATGTTTGGTTCAGTAGATTTTCAATATGCTAAAAAATATGGAATAACCATTGATCAAATAAATAAAAATACTCCTAAAATATTATTTAATATGAATAATCCGTTTATAAAATAAAAATGAAAAATATTAAACTAACGTCGTACGGAGCTACGGAAGAAGTAACAGGTTCTTGCCACCTATTAAACATAAATGGATATAGAATATTAATAGACTGTGGTTTTTTTCAAGGAGGACAAGAAAACTATTTCAAAAACTGGGAAGAATTAGACTTTGACCCTAAAGATATTGATACAGTAATACTTACTCATGCCCATTTAGATCATTGTGGTAGATTGCCAATATTATTTGCTGGAAAGTATAAAGGCAATATATACGCTACTAGACCAACAATTGAATTAGCTCAAATAGTTCTAGGAGATAACCTAGAAATAATGCAAAGAAAGACAAGGAGAAATAAATTAGCATTGCTCTACTCTTCTAAAAATCTTTCTGACTTAAATAAATCTTGGAAAAGTGTTGAATATTATAATAAGCAAAGATTAACTGATAATATAAGTTTTACATTACACAATGCTGGTCATATCTTAGGGTCAGCTATTGTAGAAATTAAAGCTGATGATAAAATAATAGTTTTTAGTGGAGATCTAGGACAAGAAGAAATGCCTTTAATAAAAAATGTAGACTACCTAGACAAAGCAGATTACATCATAATGGAAGGAACATATGGTGACAGGCTACATGAAAATAGAGAAGAAAGAGAAACCAAATTAATAAAAGCTACTCAAAAAACAGCTCTTAACCATTCTGTAATGATTGTTTCTACTTTTGCAATTGAAAGAGCTCAAGATATTCTAGAGATATTAAATAACTACTATGAAAAACATATAGATTTTAATATGCCAATTTTCTTAGATAGCCCTATGGCTAATTCAGTAACTAAAGTATATAGAAAGCATTTAGATTTATTAAATGAAAAAGCTCAGAATGTTTTAAAAAATGACAATGATCTTTTTAGCTTCCCCCATTTAAAAGTAACTAATACTGTAGAAAAGTCTAAAGATATTAATAGAAGCTCTAAACCAAAAATGATTATAGCAGGGAGTGGAATGATGGAAGGCGGTAGAATATTACACCACTTAGCTAGATATGTTTCTGATTACAAAAATAATGTAGTATTTACTGGTTTCCAAGTACCAGGAACATTAGGACATAAAATATTAACTGGTAGCTTTGACTTTCACTATAACAATAGGATAATACCAATAAAAGCTAATGTTGAAAAAATTAATGGCTTTTCTGCTCATGGAGACATGAACGCACTATTAAACTGGTTAAATAATTACAAAGAAAAACCAAAAAAAATATTATTAGTACATGGTAATAAGGAAGTGCTAGAAAGTTTTTCTCAAAGTATAAAAAAAGAGTTAAATATAAACTCTGAATTAGTTAAATATAATCAAACTATACTATTAAAGTAATGCCCTACCTTTTATTAAGAGGATTTTCAACTTCTGTGTCCTCTTCTTTTTTTTCTCTTTCAAGATAAGGAAACTTATCTGTATCTACACCACCAATATATAGAACAGGGTCCATTAAATCCTCCTTTTCTTTTTTAAAAGGTTTTTTCTTAGTATTTCTTTTAATTTTCTTGAAAATTTTACTCATATTTATGTATATAGACCATCATAACAGAAAGATTAAGGCTATGCAAATCATAAAATTAGACATTTTAAAAATAAAGGTATATAATAAAAAGGATAAAAAGAAAATAAAAATCAAAAATTTGTCATTACTATATATTGTGTGCTATAATACTTTAGAACACTACATGTAGTGATAGACACCTTAAAATCATAGCTAATAATTCAATTTAGCTTTTTGTTTTACTAAATATAATATATAAAAATAGAAAAACCCATGCTTAAACAAAATATTAAAAAAAGAAATCAAGAAGAAGAAACATTTAATGTAAAAAAAATTAACAAATCCATAAAACAAGCTATCATAACAGCTGGTATTAAAGATAACCCCCTAACAGAAAAGCTTTCTTCCCAAACTATTAATAATTTAGAAGATCAATACAAAAATCAAGATACTATAACTACAGATGATATACGTAGTGCTGTTAATATTGTCCTTTTAGAAAATAATTTAGCACAAGTAGCTAAAATATACTTTAAAACTAGAGGTTTAAAAATAGAAAGCCAAGGAACTATATTCTCTGCTATTAAAAAGATTAAAAAACGTGATGGTAAAATAGTAGACTTTGATGAAAATAAAATATTCACAACAATTAATAAAGCAGGTGATGCTTCTGGGGAGTTTGATGAAAAAGAAGCTGTAAAATTAAGCAGTACTGTTACTTCTATTCTAAAACATAAGCATAATAATAATATACCAACAGTTGAGCAAATACAAGATATAGTAGAAATAATATTAATACAATCTAATTGGGCTAAAACAGCTAAGGCGTTCATAATCTACAGAGAAGAAAGAAAAAAACTAAGACTTACAAAAAGTAAAACAGTAACTTCTCCTGAGGTTAAAAAAATGGAAGAGTTAAATATAAAATTAAGTGACCAAGCTAAACATATACTAAATAACTCAACTCAGTTTGATGAATTAGGAAGAATTATATTCCTTGATAGATATTCAATGAAGGATAAAAAAAATACTCTAAATATAGGAGATTTAGTTGTAGTAATATCCAAAGAAGACCCTACATATCCTAAAAAAGATCTTGGTATTATAAAACAAGTACTAGCTAATGATAAAGCTATACTACATATGATTACTGGAATATATGCTGATGAAAAAAACAACTTTGAATACACACAAGACATACATAAGTGTGACAAACCACTAGAATCAATTGATGATTCTCAAAGAAGAATAGCTAAGGCTGTTGCTTCTGTAGAAAAGAAAGATGAAAATAAAGAAAAATATTTTGAAATATTTTTTAATCAATTGCGTAAAAAACATATCCAACCAGCTGGCAGAATAATGACAGGAGCTAATACAAATACTGAAACCAACTATACTTCTAATTTAACTCTTTTTAATTGCTATGTTCTACCCTCTCCTAGAGACTCTCGTGAAAACATTGTAAGAGATACATTACATCAAATGGTAGAGGTAATGTCACGAGGTGGAGGTGTAGGAATGTCTTTAAGTACTTTAAGGCCAAGATACGCTTATGTAAGAGGTGTTCATGGCAAATCATCTGGCTCTGTTTCTTGGGGGGGGCTATTTTCTTATGTAACTGGGTTAATAGAACAAGGAGGATCAAGAAGAGGAGCTTTAATGCTTACACAATGGGATTGGCACCCTGACATTTTAGAATTCATTGATTCTAAAAAAACTGCTGGGCAAATAGAAAATGCTAATATCTCAGTTATGATATCTGATAAATTTATGAAAGCTGTTAAAGATGACAAAGATTGGCATCTAGAATTTCCTGATTATAAAAACTCTGCATACAGTGATATATATGATCAAATATGGAATGGTGATTTACATGCTTGGAAAGAAGCAAATCTACCAACTAAACTATATAAAACTGTTAAAGCTAGGGACTTATGGAATAAAATAATATCTTCTGCTCATGCTAGTGCCGAACCTGGAATTGTATTTATGGAAAGATATAATAAATTAAGTAATTCTTACTATTTTAATAAACTAATATGTACAAACCCTTGTGGCGAACAAGGGCTACCAGGATGGGGAGTATGTAATCTAGGACATCTTTATTTAGCTTCCTTTGCTAAAGAAATTGGCGAAGATGAACAAGGCCCTGTTTATGATATAGATTGGGATGAATTAAAACAATCTTCTAGAATATTAACTCGTTTTTTAGATAATATTATTGATTTAACTCCTTACCATTTTCAAGAAAATAAAGATAATCAAAAAAATGAAAGAAGAATTGGTGGTGGAACATTAGGATTAGGAGAATTATTAATTAAACTACGAATAAAATATGGATCCGACGAATCTCTTGAATTTATAGACAAACTATATAAAACAATTACTACTGAAATGTATAAAGAATCTAGTAATATAGCTAAAGAAAAAGGATCTTTCCCTAAATTTGAAAAAGAAAAACTTTTAGATTCTTTGTTTATAAAACAACTGCCTGAAGATGTTAAAGACATGATTAGTAAAAATGGTTTAAGAAATATAACATTAACTACACAAGCGCCAACAGGCACTGTAGGCTCTATGCTAGGTACATCTACAGGTGTTGAACCATATTACGCATTTAAATTCTTTAGACAATCAAGGTTAGGATTTCATGAAGTGTTTATACCATTAGCAGAACAATATAAACAAAATGGTAGTTTACCAAAATATTTTATTAGTGCTATGCAGTTAAATCCTTTAGAACATATTAAAGTACAAGCAGCTGTACAAAAATGGACAGATTCATCTATAAGTAAAACTGCTAATACTCCTTCTGACTTCACAATAGAACAAACAACAGAACTATATGAACAAGCATATGAATTAGGTTGTAAAGGAGTTACTATTTACAGAGATAACAGTAGACAAGAACAAGTATTATCACTTAATGCTGACGCTGAAGAAAAAAATATGACTAAACCCTTTAAAGAAGAAAGCGCTATTGAAATAGATGAAAAACAAAATGCATATAAACATAAAAAGGTTAGTGAAGAAAAAAAGAAAAATGAAGGAACTAATGTGGGAGATATTTGCCCTCAATGTAAAGAAGGGATAATGGTAAAAATAGGTGGTTGTACCGAATGTTCAAAACAATGTGGTATGAAGGGTTCGTGTGATATGAAATAAAAAATCCGTTCTCTAGCATATAAATAATACTAAAGAACGGACTATACTCTATCCTGAATGTTTCAAACCAAGGAACAAAACTACCAGAAGAACTACAATACTTATGATAAGGAAAGCAAATACTCTGCTATACCCACTATACTTCCCACCTGATGACATAGTATTGCACCTCCTCTCAAGTACTACTTCTGAAACTTCCGTAACTCATTACTCATTTCAAGCGAATCATTAATACTGGTTGCCTTATCTTCAATAGAAGAAGATATGTTATTACCTTGTTTCTCTATAACGTCTGCTAACACTTTTATTGCATTTAATGTTACCATCATCAAGACAACCATAAACATAATAAATATTATTCCTAAGATAACCATGACATCCTCCTTGTTTGAGTGTATAAAAAAGAACAAAGACAATTTAATTTAACATATAATAACAATTTAGTCAATATACTAACATGAAAAACAGAGGTAAAATACATGTATACACTGGTAATGGTAAAGGTAAAACCACTGCTTCTTTAGGATTGGCTATACGAGCCATTGGCAAAGGATTAAAGGTAGGTATTATATATTTTGATAAAGGAGGAAACTTTTATAATGAAATTAAGATTATAGAAAAACTACAAGAAATATATCCTGAAAAAATACAATACAAAAACTTTGGCACTAACCGTATGTCTAAAAATAGAGATTTTCGTTTTAAAAATAATGAGCAAGACTTACAAGAAGCAAAAAAAGCTTTAAAACAATCTAATAAATGGATAAATAGTAACCTAGATCTTTTAATACTAGATGAAATAAATACTACTATAAAAACAAAATTACTAAAACTTGATAAAATATTAAATTTAATAGATAATAAACCTAAAGAATTAGAATTAATACTTACTGGCAGATATTGTCCTAAGGAAATAATAGAAAAAGCTGATTTAGTAACTAATATGCAAGAAATAAAACATTATATCAATGATGATATACCAGCTAGATCTGGAATTGATTATTAACAAAAACATATGAAAAAATATTTAAAAATCTTTACACTATTACTAACCATTTCATTAATTTTCTATCTGTGGAATAGTAAACAAACAAATGAAAATATACTAATTAATGATGGGAATACAAAAATTGATTTCATATTCTCAGAAGATAATATATATTCTTTTGATAACATAGCAAATAATTCCTTGTTTGCAATAACAAAAAATATAAGTGAAGAACAAAATTGGGAATTTAATTTTAAAGAATACGAAGAAATGGGTATTTTAATAACTCAAATCAATGACAAAATAAATGGTAAAGATAATAAATATTGGCAATACTCTGTTAATGATGAAATACCAATGGTAGGTGCAGATAAATACCACCCAATTAATCAAGACTATATCAAATGGGAATTCAAAGAATCTAAATTTTAATTATGAAAAAAAATAACCTAATATTAATATTAATTATAAGTAGTATAATTTTACTAGCACGATTTATACCTCATGCTCCTAATTTTTCTCCTTTAGCTAGCATATTACTATTTACTGGAGCTTATTCTAGTAATAAAAAAATGATAGTTATTCCTTTAGTTGCTCTATTTGTTTCCGATATATTTATTGGTTTTTATCATATCGGAATAATGTTATCTGTATATTCTAGTTTTATTATAATCTACATACTAGGAATATATTTAAAAAATAATAAAAATATATCTAATACATTGCTTACACCAATATATTCAGCTTTATTATTCTTTTTTGTAACAAACTTTGCTGTTTGGATATTTAGTAGTTGGTATACCCATAATTTATCGGGATTATTACTAAACTATACCTTAGCAGTTCCTTTTTTTAAGAATACTTTACTAAGTAACATAATATACTCATACATACTATTTGCATCATATGAAATAATACAATTATATATTAAAAAATATACATATAATAAAATATAAAATAATTAATAAAGTAGAAACGTAGATATTGTCTACGTTTTTTATTTACCATAAATATGTTATAATTAAAATAATTAATACAAATAAAAATGGATATTAATACTTTATTTAAAAAAGCAACTAAAAGTGAAGCTTCTGATCTTCATATAATTGTTGGAAAACCTCCTATACTAAGAATAGATGGGGAATTAAAAATTCTTTCTGACATGTCTATTATAAATAAAAGTGAGTCTGAAAAAATGATTTTCAGTATTTTAACTGAAAGGCAGAAAGAAAAATTTATAAAAGAAAGGGAATTAGATGTTTCATATGAAATACCAGAGTATTCTCGTTATCGTATTAATATACACTGGGAAAAAGATAATGTTGGTTTAGTGGCTAGGGTTGTATCTACAACAATACCAACAATGAGTGAATTAAGATTACCAGACATAGTGTCTAGGTTAATTGATCAAGAGTCTGGACTAGTTTTAATTACTGGACCTACCGGCTGTGGTAAATCTACTACTCTAGCTTCAATGATAGAAAAAATTAATAGTACTCGTTTTTCTAATATTATAACCTTAGAAGATCCAATAGAATTCATTCATACACCAAAAAAAAGTATTACCAAACAAAGACAAGTAGGTACTGACATAATAAGTTTTAAAGAGGCTCTAAAACACATATTAAGACAAGACCCAAATATTATTATGGTAGGAGAAATAAGAGACTTAGAAACTATGGCTGCTACTATCACTTTAGCTGAAACAGGACATTTGGTTTTAGCAACACTTCACACACATAATGCATCTCAAACTATTGATCGTATAATAGATGTATTTCCATCTCATCAACAGAGTCAAGTAAGATTACAACTATCTATCTCTTTAACTGGAATTATATCCCAACAATTGCTTCCTAAAGTAAATAAAGGAAGAATAGCTGCTAGAGAAATATTAATTAACACTCCAGCTGTATCGAATATTATTAGGGAGAATAAAGTAGCTCAAATTAAAAATATTATCCAAACTAGCGCTGATCAAGAAATGTTTAGCATGGAACAAGATATAAAAGAATTGCTATCCAATGGTATGATTAGCGAGGCTACTGCTTTAGCTTACTTAAACTCTATTTAATAATGTTAGAAACAGAAAAAGTACTACTATTTAATAATCTAAATAAAAAAGAAATAAATCTTTTAAAGAATTTTTTAATAGAAAAAGAATATACTAAAAATGAAAAGATATTTATTAAAGATAAGGTTAGAGATAAAATTATAATAATAAAGAAAGGTTTAGTATCTATAAACAATGAAATATACGAAGAAGAGACAGTGGCTTTATTTAAAGAAAATAGTACATTGGGAGAAATGAGTTTAATACATAAAGAAGGTAAGCATGAATATAATTTAGAAGCAGTAAGTAATAAAGTTATAGTATTAGAACTTTCTGTATATAATTGGCATAGCATAGTTAAGAAAAACCCAGAAATAAAGAATAAAATATGTGGAAATATAGCAAATATTATTGAAAAACGTCTTCATTATGCTAATAATAAACTTGCTAGTTTATACGCTACTAGTAAAATCATAGAAGAATATAATACTAAAAATGATATTATAAAACACGCTTTAGATATAATATTAAAAATTATTCCTTGTAATAAAGTTATATTCACAACTTTTTCTAAATATACTAATAAACTATGCGTTCATAATAATTCAGAAAAAGATAAATGCTATGATATCTCTAATAATGATTTTTTACAAAAACTAATTAAAGACAAAAAAACAATTATTATTAACACAAAAAAAGAATTAGAAGAGTTTAAAAAAATAATAATTGCTAAACAATCTTTAATGGCCATTCCTTTAATTATTGAAGAAAAAATTATAGGATTTATCATATTAGCTGATAAAGAAAATAAACATTACTTTAGTGAGAATAATAAAATAATATTAGAAACAATAAGTAATCAAATTTCACCTGTTCTAGAAAATATAAAAACAAAAGAAGAAAAAAAAGCTGAAGCTGATATTAAAAAGGTATATATAGATCCTTTTTCTAACTATTGAAATATTTTAATAAGTATGTTAATATATTTTCTTGTAAGCACCTGTAGCTCAATGGATAGAGCAACTGGCTTCGGACCAGTAGGTTGTAGGTTCGACTCCTACCGGGTGCACCATATAATCAACATGCCCTTATAGCTCAGTTGGTAGAGCAGTTGCCTCTTAAGCAAACGGTCCCAGGTTCGAGTCCTGGTGAGGGTACCACCAAACTCTGAAAAGGGTTTTTTAATTGACAAACAATAACTTAAGATATAGTATACAAAAAGATAAAGAACCTTAACACAAAGGAGAAAATCATGAATGCAAAAGTACTAATTGTAGAAGATCAAAAACTGTATCAGGATTTATTTTCTGATATACTTGGTGATGATATTACCATATTAAAAGCTTTTACTATTGAGGAGGCAAAGGAACACTTTAGTGAAAATTCTGACATTGATATTATAGCGATGGATGCCTGTGTACCAGGTGATATACCTAATACGCTAATACTAACAAGTGAAATACGGAAAACATTTAAAGGCCCTATTATAGCCATATCTAGTTCTTATGAATATAGAACAATGCTAATGAAGTTTGGTTGTGATTATCAATGCAAAAAAGAAAAATTACCTAAAACAATTAGGCAAATACTTGTATAAAAAAATAGCGCAAGCATACAAAGCTTTTGTAAAATAAAGAAAGATTCTCAATGATTAAACAGACCAGTGTTATTAACACTGGTCTTTTATTACATTTTCTGTTAAATTAACAGTATGAAAATAATATACAATGAAAAAGAAAAAGAAAGATTAGATAAATTTCTTCAAACACAATTGAAGGATATTAGTCGTAGTCAAATTAAAAAACTAATACTTAATGGTAGTGTTAAGGTTAATGATAAAGAACCAACTGTTCACCATTGGTTAAAAGAAGGTGATAATATTGAGTATACAGAAAAAAAGAATACTCAAATTAAAGAAACAATAACCGTACAACCTAAGATTATAGAACAAAATGAAAATTATTTAATTATAGATAAACCACACAATCTACTAGTTCACGCTACTGATAGAGGTGAAACAAACACTTTAGCTGATTGGTTAGTATCTAAATTCCCTGGTATAGAAAAAATAGGAGATGACCCATTAAGACCAGGTATAGTACATAGACTTGATAAAGAAGTTTCTGGATTAATGGTAATACCCTTAAATCAAGATTATTTTGACCTTATCAAAAAACAATTTCAAGATAGAACTATAAAAAAAGAATATCTTGCATTAGTACACGGTAAATTAATAAATAATAAAGGAGAGATAAACAATCCATTAGAAAGAGATAAAAAAACAGGTTTAATGAAAGTACAAACTGTTAAAAAAACAGGCAGGACTGCTTTAACAATATATGAAATTGTAAAAAAATATATAAGCTACACTTTAGTTAAGGTTCAGATTAAAACTGGGAGAACACATCAAATAAGAGCTCATTTCTACAGCATAGGTCATTCTTTAATTGGTGATAAACTATACAAAACAAAAGATATAAGAAAAAAGAAAAAAGTATTAGAACAAAGAATATTTCTTCATGCTCATTACCTAGCTTTTAAAGATCACGATGAAAAATTACAAGAATATCATTCTGAATTACCAAGTAAATTAATAGCTTTTTTAAATACAATAAAATGAAACAAGAAAATATCATAGCAATAATAACAGGGCCCTCTGCTGTAGGTAAAACAACTATAGCTAAAGAATTATTAAAAAAATTAAAAAGATTTAAACCTGGTGTTACATATACAACCAGAAAAGCAAGAAAGTGGTCTACAGAAGATAAAATTATAAACTACATTTCTAAAAAAGAGTTTAGAAAAATGATAGATGATGATCAATTAATAGAGTGGGCTCAAGTATATGATAATTTCTACGGAACAGGGAAAAAAGAAATACTTAAGATATTAAAAAAACACAATGTATTATTAAACATAAATGTTCAAGGGGCTAAGATTATAAAAAAGAAGTTTCCTAAAAGTATATCAATATTTATACTACCAGAAGATATAGAAAATATAAAAAAAAGACTATATTCTAGACCAATGGAAGAATCTGTAAAAAAGATAAGATTTAAAGCAGCAAAGAAAGAAATAGCAGAAAGTAGTAAATTTGATTATGAAATTGTTAATTATAATAACAAACTAGAAAGGGCTGTTAACACTATATCTAAAATATTAAAGTATTATTGATAGTATTGACAAAAATGATAAAATTGTATAGAATATACTAGTCATTATTGTTGTAAGTGACTTTTTTTATAAACATAATCATATATAAATATGGCTGAAGAAAAGAAAACCAAAGAAAAAAAAGAAGTAAAACCGGTTGAAATAAAACCAGGCATGACTATTAAGGTACATGAATTAATTAAAGAAAAGAATGCTAAAGGAGTAGAAAAAGAAAGAATACAGATATTTGAAGGTATTGTTTTAGCTCTTAAGCATAAAAAAGAAGTAGGTAGTACAATAACAGTAAGAAAGGTTTCTGGTGGTATAGGAGTAGAAAAGATATTTCCTTTAAACTCACCTATTATCAAAAAAATAGAGCCAGTTAAACAAGCAAAAGTAAGTAGATCAAAGCTTAGATATTTACGTAGTAGTAAGAAAAAATTAAAAGAAACAAAGTTATCATAAGCGGGTGTGGTGGAACTGGTAGACACGCAAGCTTGAGGGGCTTGTCTCGTATAACGGGGTAGAGGTTCAAATCCTCTCATCCGCACCACACATTATTTAGGGCCCATAGCTCAGTTGGCTAGAGCGCCTCGCTTGCACCGAGGAGGTCGCAGGTTCGACTCCTGTTGGGTCCACCAAATACAATATAAGGGCGCTTAGCTCAGTTGGCTAGAGCATCTCGTTTACACCGAGGAGGCCGGGGGTTCGAGTCCCTCAGCGCCCACCATAATAAATTTCCTAACAAGGAAGTTTTTTATTTTCTAAAAAAATGATATACTAACTATACTAATAATTAAAAATAAAAATATGACAGTTGGAGGATTTATTTTCGGACTAATAATAGTTGTTATTGGGTATATGTTTGTTTGGAAATCAGAATGGTTAATGCAAAACTTTGGTAGAATAGGATTTGCAGAAAAACACCTTGGTACAAGTGGTGGTAGTAGACTAATGTATAAATTAATAGGTATTATTATAATAATAGTCGGTTTTTTAAAAGCTACAGATTTAAGCGAAAGTTTACTATCATGGGTAGCAAAAACATTTTTTGGACAAGAAATATAAAATTTAACTAAAACAAAAAACTCCTGTGTAAGGAGCTTTTATTTACTTAAAAATTTAAATATTCTTTCTATCTTTTTCAGAAAATAAACTAATACTACCATATTGTCCATCAAAACCTGGTATTAACTTAACATTATTATCTCTCATATCTAGTATAGCATTAGCTAAAATCTCTGGCATTATTTTATTCAATTCTTCTTTTTTTAATTCCAATAACACATTAAACTCATTACCACCCTTTTGTATAATATCCATATATAGATTATTAACCTTTTTACTTCCTTTACCAAAACCATAGTAGTCAGCAATAATATTGGGTAATGGTATTATACTTTTATAACCTATGTGATTTTTCATCATAACATCTTTTTCTTTCAAATCTGCTAATTCATGTACCTGACTTAAAACACCTATAGTTAACTTCTTTTTACACTTAGGACATATACTATTATACCTCGCACTCTCAGAAGGAGAACAACTAAAATTACAAGACCTATGACCATCATAATAGTACATACCTTCTTCAGGATAAAACTCAATAGTATACAAAAATCTTTTTTTATCTTTCTTGGATATAATATTAACTATATGATCATAACTTTTTTCTTTTAAATCAAACACATTAGCTTCTCTACCAATATTAGGTCCTGAATGTGCATCAGAATTAGAAATTAAAGTAATAGCATCTAATTCAGATAATAACCAATTCATAGAAGGATCAGAAGATAATCCTGTTTCTACAGCTTTAATATGTGGTGTTAAATCTTCAAAACACTCTTTTAAAGAACTAAATCCTGATTTAGAACCAAATACAGCAAACCATGGTGTCCAGGCATGAGCAGGTATCATCATACACCTCTCATCTACCTCTAAAAGTATGTTTAAAACATCTTTAGCACTCATACCAAGCATTGGTCTACCATCAGCAGCTAACTTAGCACCTCTATCTTCTAAAAATTTATTAATCTTTTCTGCAGCTTCTAAGGATGGAACTAAAAGACATAAATGAATTCTTCTTGTTTTATCACCATGCCTATATATACAAGCAACTTCTGTTGATATTATAAACCGAACATTTGTTTTACTACCCTTTAATTTATACAATCCTGAATTACTATCTTCAACTAAGCTATTCTTCAAGTTCTTAAACCAAGCAGGATGGGTAAAATCAGCACAAGATATAATATCCACACCCTTAATCTCAGACCATTTAACTATTTCTTTTAAATCAAAATTCTTAGAGGTAGCTCTAGAATATTTACTATGTATATGTAAGTCTATAATAGTTTTCATACTTGAATATTAACAGAAAAAAGAAGGAAAATAAAGTTTTTAAGCAAAAAGAAAAAGACATAATTCTCGCGACGACCTACTCTCACAACCCTACTGGGTAACTACCATCGGCG
>CAYMZA010000010.1:0-18049 GCA_964394835.1 uncultured Gammaproteobacteria bacterium | reverse complement strand
CAAAAAATAACCAAGGTCCTAAAGATAATAAGAATAAAGAAATTAAAAAAGATAAGCTTAAATTTTTAAAAATTAAATAAGATAATCTATAAATAATATAGCCAGTTAAACTTGCTAACAATGGAGTTAAAAATAATATACCAACAGGGCCTAATACTTTAAAAAATATTCCAAAAATAAACACACCAGGTAAAAATGTAACGGGAACTAAATTAAAATTAAACACATTCATACTTCTAGTATGAATTAAATTATTAGTTACATTATTCAATGGTTCAAAAAAACTTAAAGAATTAATCTGAGCAAAAAAATAATTAGCGTTAGCATCAGGCCAATTAAATATTAAATGTTTTAATTCTAAATAATTAGGTAAGTGGACTTTCAGTGTTGTATAGCTATATATTAAAAAGAATAAGAAACATAAAATAAATACTATTATATTAAAATGTTTTTCTTTACTTTTCATTATTAATAATATTTACTAATTTTTCTGTATATTTATCTAATAAATGTTCCTTAACACTATTTTTGCAATTATTTTCTAAAGAAGATAATTTTTCTCTTTGTAAATATAAAGCTTTAATCTTTTTATTCATAGCATTAAAATCACCAGCTTCAAATGTCCATCCATTATTATTCTCTTTGATTAATTCTGCAGAACCACCAATATCAGCAGCTAAAATAGGTATCCCCATGCTTAAAGCTTCATAAATCACCGTAGGAGAGTTTTCATAACACAAGGATGGTAAAACTAAAACATCAGTTTTAGATAATATTGAAGATAATTTATTATGTAATAACCATCCATAAAATTTTATCCTTTTATCATTTTTAGATATTTTTTTAGCTAATTTCAAATCATCTCCTATACCTACGATATGTAATTTAATATGCGGTAATTTAATTTTAGAAAAAGATTTAATTAACTCAATAACCCCTTTGGATTTATTAATTTGTCCTAAGTATAATAAATTTAAATCATGACTACTTTGTTTTTTAAATTTTTTAATACTTAATATAGGATTTGGTAAAACATATTTCTTAGAATCTTTAAAAAAATTCTTTTCTTTATAATATTCTAATAAAAACTTAGAAGGAGATATTACTATATTAGGAGACCCCATTAATTTATTCATTAACTTATCATAACCAAACAGCTTTAGTACTCTGTACTCTAAATTCTTTTCTTTACCCTTAATTATTAACCCAGAAAGATATGCTAACTGAACATCATGTAATACATGAACATGTTTAATATTTAATTTACAAAAAAGAATAGGCAAAAGAAAACCTAAACCCATTAAATTATGAGATATAATAATATCTGGTTTTTCTTCTAAAAGTATTTTTTTAACTCTAAAGTATGAAAAAATATTAAAAATATCAAAGATATGCCATATCAAACGTATAAATCCAGGGAACTTATAATCATTTAAATAATAATATATATTGGGAGGATAAAATCTAAATACATCTATATCTTCTACTTCATCAGTTGTTATAAACTTAGAATACATCAATCCTCTTTTTCTAATATGAGGACGAGAACTAATAGCAAAAACATTATTTAATGCTTTTTTTAATCCCTTAGCCATTGAAGAAGCTATTATTTCAGCTCCCCCCCTAATTATAGGTGGATAAATATTTGAAATTATACAAATTTTCATTTTACTAAACTTTTTAAAATATTATCTAAGTCATACCCTATCTTTTCCCATGTATATGATCTCAAAACTTTTTCTCTTCCTGCTTTTCCATATTCTTTAGCTATACTAGAATTTTTCAACAAAAACATAATCATATCTGCTAAATTCTTTACATTACCAGGCTTAACAAATAATCCTGTTTTTCTTTTATCTACTACAGAACGAACACCAGCTAAATCTGAGGCTATAACTGGAACACCAGAAGACATAGCCTCTAAAGAAACTATACCAAAGGCTTCTGATTTATCAATAGAAGGTAACACAAACATATCAGCTGTGTTATAAAATTTAGGTAAAAGATTATCAGAAATATAACCAGTAAAAATAACCTTATTACCCAACCCAAAACTATCTACTAATGATTTATATGTATCTTCTAAATCACCCTTACCAACTATTAAAACACGAAAATCATCTCTATCTTTCAATGATTTAATAGCCTGTATTAATATATTTAAACCTTTAAAGTAATGCGCCTTATCTAATGCACCAACAAATAGTATAACCTTTTTACCTTGTAAACCATATTTTTTAATAATATCCTTATCTTTAAACCTTGGTTTATATAATAAATGATTAACACCACAAGGTATTACTACAAATTTATCTTCTTCTAAACTTAACCTTTCTTTTAAATTGGATGATTTAGCATAATCTAAAGATGTTACAATTATCTTATCAGCTCTATTTAATATTTTTGGTAATACATTATTTGTATGCCATTTAAAAAACTTAGACAAAAGACCAGTACCGACAACATCCATATGATATGTTACAACTAAATTCAAATCTTTTATCTTATCCAAAAAATATATTACCTCTGATCCTCCAAAAAAAGGATAATGAAGATGTATAATATCATAATCTTTTAACTTCCATAATAATTGTGGAAGTATTCCTGCATTACCATATTTAAACCAAGGACGAAGACGATTAACCTTAAAAGGATATTCATCTATATGCCATTTTATATTTTTTAACCTAGGCGTAAAAACAGTTACGTCATGCCCTAATGTAGACAACAACCAAGCATTGTAATATGCTACATTACCTATACCTCCTTTATATGGTGGAAATGTTGAAGTAACTTCTGCAATCTTCATTAAATAATAATTAACTTAATTAAACTAAAGTATATATTAAAGAAAAAATTAGATATTTGTAAAGCCTGTGAATTAACAGGTTGAAATACTATCTTACCAGAAAAAGTATTAAATATTTTTCTATCTGATCTCTTTCTTTTACTTTGTATATTATTTCTTTTTTCTTTTAATACTTTTAATTGTTTTTTTGATAATAAAAAACTATAGCTTCTTAATTTATGTATAAAATATTTATTTATTATAGAATAAAATAACTGAGCTATTTCCATTATAATAAAAGCAGGAAATATTAATATCAAAGTACTTAATTTATAATTCTTTAATATCACCCATAATCTATTCCTTTCCATCCAATATTTTAATCCTCCATCCTTACTAAATTCATATTTATGATAAATAATACTCTCTGGTATTAAAATATTATCGTAACCTAGAATATTCAAAGACCAACCTAAATCTAAATCTTCATAATACATAAACATCGTTTCATCAAATAGACCACCAAATTCATTTAAAACTTTCATTGAAAAAAATACACCAGCACCAGAAGAATAATTAATCTTTTTAATTTTCTGATCTTTTTTATCTATCTCATAACATTGATCTGTATATCCAAAACCTAAAAAATGAATTATATTACCTAAAGAATTTATTTTATCTTCACCTTTTTTTTCAGGTTCCCATAAAAGAATTTTAGATTGCAAGCTACCAAATTCATTCTTATCAGCATAATTATATAATGGTTGTAAAAAATCAGGCGTAATAACAGTATCTTGATTTAATAAATAAATGTACTTTGCTTTTTTCTTTTTAGCATATTTGTAACCTATGTTATTAGCACCGACATAACCAATATTCTCTTTATTTTCTATAATCTTAACTCTTGGATAATTTTCTTTTAAAAACTCTACAGAACCATCAGTAGAATTATTATCTACAACTAAAATCTCTAAAGAAAAATCATTATATTTTTCTTCATTTAATAATGGCATTAAACCATAGAAATACTCCTTACCATTATAATTAGGTATTATTATAATAATTTTATCTTTTTCGAACATTTTTTATAGCATCCTCTCTAGTTAATTTAGTAATATCTCTTTCTATCTTATACAGTTTTTCAAAAACTTTAAATAATAATGAAAAAATAACTAAAATTGCTAAATAGATAACTAAATCTACTCCTCTGCCAATTCCTAAATTAAAAGCAATATATGAAGATATCTCTGGTTGCCAAAAAAGAAGTAATACAATTAACCATAATATACACCAGAAAAGAAAACTTAAAAAAGATATTCTATTACTCTGTTTTTGTTTAAATAGTTTATACAAAATTATTAAAACAAATATAGTTACTAAAATACTTAAAAACATTATTTTACTATTTTACTTATTAATAAATCTTTAATTATTTTCCAACCACCTGACATACCTTGACCAAATTCATGATAAATAACTGTAATTGGAACTTCTTTAATTCTTAAACTATATTGAAAGGTCTTAGCTAAAATTTCACTACAATGAGCACTACCATCTTGTTCTATTGTAATCTTCTTAGCAGCTTTTCTAGATAATGCTCTAAAACCACTTTGAGGATCTTTTAATTTAATACCTAAAAATATTCTATTAAATATTCTAGCTAATGGAAATATAAAGTATCTTTTTAAAGCTGGTAAATTAGACTTCTTTTCTAGAAAACGAGACCCAGAAACTACATCGTAACCTTCTTTAATAATAGGTTGTATAATATCTTTTATTTCTTTAAATAAAAATTGTCCGTCTGCATCAAAGTGAATTATAATATCAGCTCCTTGACTTAAGGCGTATTCATTACCAGTTTGCAAAGCAGCGCCTTGATTACGATTAATTCTATGCTTTAATATAGTTATATCAAAATTACTAGCTATTTTTACAGTATTATCTACAGAAGCATCATCAACAAGAATAATATCATATGGCAAAGAAATCAGACCTTCTAATACTTGTCTGATTCTTTTTTCTTCATTATATGCTGGTACAACTATATATACTTTCATTATTTTCTATCCTTAAACCAATTATATGTTAATCCTAAACCTTCTTTAATATTCATCTTTGGTTCAAAATTTAATTCTTTCTTTACTTTATCTAATATTAAACAACTATATTTTATTTCTCCTTCTAATTCATCTTTATGTATTACTTCAACTTCTTTTTTACTTATTTCTTTTAAATTGTTTACTAAATCATTAACTAAAGTTTCTTTATTAGTGCAAATATTAAATATACCCCCATTACCCTCTAAAGCCTTTACTAAACCATTAGTAATATCTTCTACATAAATATAGTCTCTAGTTTGTTTTCCATCCCCATTTATATTAATTGATATACCATTTAATATATTATTTATAAATATAGCTATAACACCTGCTTCACCTTTAGGGTCTTGCCTTGGTCCATATACATTAGATGGTCTAAAGATTGTATATTCTAATTTATCTTTACATAAAATCTCTAAATACTTTTCTATTGTTAATTTACTTAAACCATATGGTGATAAAGGAATTGTATTAGCATCTTCTGGTGTAGGAACTTGATCTACATCACCGTATACAGCAGCAGAAGAGATAAATATAAATTTCTTTATATTCAATTTAATAGCTTCCTGAATAATATTTAATGCTCCTAATATATTTATATGTGCATCAAGCTTAGGATCCTTAAAAGATTCCCCTACACTTTTTTGAGCTACTAAATGATAAATAACATCAGGATTAAATTTACTCAAAACATTTCCTAACTCATTATTATTAATATCTAATTCAATGAACTCAGCTTTAGAGTTAATATTTTCTTTTTTACCTGTACTTAAATCATCAATTATTAAAATACTATGACCTTGTTCTATTAATTTATCAACTAAATGTGATCCTATAAACCCGGCTCCTCCTGTTACTACTATTTTTTTATTCTTCATCTATCTGTTCTATTACTGGTTTATGTAAAAATGCTGTCCCTTTATAATATTCTACGGCTTGTTTTAAACCCTCATCTAAACTAACCAAAGGAAACCATCTTAATTCTTCTTTTACTTTACTAATATCAGGTATAGCTGGTTTTAAAGAATACTCATATGTTTTAATGTAACTTATACTTGAAGTAGAATTAGTTAACTGAACTATCTTATTAGCTATTTCTGTTAAACTTACAGGATTATCATTACCCAAATTAACTGGCTGACTAACTTCTGAAGCCATTAAAGATATTAAACCCTCTACAATATCTTTTACATAACAATAGCTGTGTAATATTTTTTCAACCCCTGCTATAGTTATATCTTTATTAGCAACAGCTGATTCTATAAAATCAGGTATTTGTCTACCACTATGCACTAACATCCTAGTTCCATAAGTACCAAATATTCTAGCAATACTTGTGTTTAACTGATAAAAATCACGATAGGTTATTGTTAAAGTTTCAGCAAAACGCTTACCTTCGTTATAACAAGCCCTAGGACCTAAAAAATCTAATAATCCATAATAATTTTCTGATATTTTAGAACCATCTTCAGGTGGTTTACCATAAACAGAAGAAGAAGAGACTAATAGATATCTTGCTTTATTTTCTTTAGCTATTTCTAAACTTTTAATAACGCCTATGGAATTAGCTATAGCTGTTTTAATAGGAAACTTAGAAAAATCCTTAGGAGCTGTTGGACAAGCTAAATTATATATTTCTTGAAAGCCCTGAGCTTCTACCTGAAACTTCTTTAAACCAGGCGCAGAAGCATAATCAATATATTCAGTAATGTCTTCTCTAATTAATTCAAAGTTAGGATATTCTAAAAGATCACGTATATTTTCTACATCACTAGAAACAAAGTTATCAACACAAATAACATTATCACCTTTTTTTAATAATGCTTCACATAAATGTGATCCTATGAATCCTGCTCCCCCTAAAACTAATACATTTTTATTCTCAATATAGTTCTTTATTGCCATATTTTTATTTTAATTATATTTTCTTAATAAATTATATAAACGAATTTTAAATACTTCTAATAATGTTAAAAAGTAATCATACCATTTTACTTTAGAATCTTCATTATTTAACCATATTACAGGTACTTCTTTTATACTTAGATTATATTTTTTAGCTAAAAAAAGCAACTCAAAATCAAATCCCCACTCATTAATAGTTAATTTCTTAAATAATTCCCTACCTTTGTTATTAAATAACTTAAATCCACATTGTGTATCATGTATTCCAGGAACAATCATTAATCTAATTAATAAGTTACCTAAACGACCTAATACTACTTTAAATATATTTTGTTTTATCTTTATATCTGATTCTTCTAATCCTCTAGACCCTATGATTAAATCATATTTATCCTTATATTCTAATAATTTCTTTAATTCCAATATATTAGTAGAGCTATCTGCATCCATGAACAATATATAATCACCCTTAGTTTCTAATACGCCCTGAGTTACTGCATATCCCTTACCATGATTTTTAGAATTATGTATAACTTTAATATCTTTTATTGAAGAAATAATATTTAAAGTTTTATCTGAAGAATAATCATCTACTATTACAATTTCAAAAATATCAAAATTTTCTTTTAAAAACTCTTTAACCTCTTCTATTGTTTTTAAAATAACCTTTTCTTCATTGTATGCAGGTATAACAACACTTATATCCATAATATTATCTTAAAATATTTATAGAATACCCATTCTTATCATTAGGATTACGTAAATACATATTACTCTTTTCTAAACCATCATGATCATATACACGTAATAATGAAGCAGTACCTTTATTTGGTAAGGTTAATATCTCTGGAATATTATCTCCTGATATATCTTTAGCTATAATCTTTAAACCCATAGTTAAAGATTTACTGTATGATAGAAATTGTCCTTTATTTCTACCCTTCATACTAAATAGTTTAATAGTATAGCCATCATCTTTAACAGGTACTGTTATAATCTCATTCCACTTATCATTATTAATATCACCAACTGTAACTTCTACACCAGAAGTCATACTACTATCATATGCTAAAAATCTACCTTTTATCCTATGACGATTATCAAAAACTCTAATTTCTGGAACATTACCTGACATAGGTGCTGTAATGATATTTTCTTCACCATCATTATTTACATCACCAACAGCTATATTAACACCTCCGTGAAAACTAGCATCATATGCAAAGAATTCACTAAGTAATTTACCATACTGATCAAATACTCTAATATGTGGCCCTCCGCCTTTCATAGGTGCGGTTATTATTTCTTCTTCACCATCATTATTTACATCACCAACAGCTATATTAACACCTCCGTGAAACTTTTCAGCATAAGCTAAAAAAGAACTTTCTAAATTAGCTTCACTATCCATAATTAATATTTCTGGAGATAACCCTGCATCTGGTGATAGTATAATTTTAATATTTTGATTATAGTAATCCTCAGCAGTATTTAAAGCATTACCAATATCAATTAAACCACTACCTAAATTAATATGATGTACTGGATTACTATCTTCTAAACTTTGAGTACTAGACATCAATATATTATATATATCATATGGTCTAAAGTCAGGATATTGCATTTTAATTAAAGCTGCGGTAGCGGATATAATAGGTGTTGCAACAGAAGTACCAGACCAACCTCCCTTGTAGTAGCTTTTAAACTTAGAATTAGAAGAAGAATATAGTGTAGTAGAATAGAAATGAGTACCAGGAGCAGATATATCAATACACTTTTTACCATAATTAGAAAAACTAGCTAATTTATTATCACTATCAACAGCAGCTACTCCTAAAACCCTATTAATATCACCTGTATCACAAACTGGATAATGTGGTGTATCATCTAAATTAACACCAAGATTATCTTCATTACCAGAAGCAGCTATAATCATAACTCCAGAATTATATGCATTTGTAATAGAGTCTCTGAGATTATCATCAAAGAATGTTCCTACTATGCTTAAATTTATAATATCAGCACCATTTTCTACTGCATAATCTATAGCTTGCGATAGGACCAAAGTATTACCAATACCTTTATTATCTAAAATCTTTAAAGGCATAATCTTAGCATTAGGAGCAATACCAATAATTCCATTATTATTTGCTGTAGCAGATATAACACCAGCTATAACTGTACCATGGTTTACAGCAGTATAATCATAATCACCAGTAATATCAGGGTCTAAGTTATTATTACTATCCATAAAATTCCAACCATTTATATCATCAACATAACTATTATTATCATTATCAATACCATCATTAGGTATTTCACCAATATTATTCCAAATATTATCTATTAAATCAGGATGATCTATATCAATACCAGAATCTAATACTGCAACCACCACTTCTTTATTGACCTCTAAACCATTAGACCAACTAGGTTCAATGTTAATCTTATCAAAATATGTTTGATAAACCATATTAGTATCTTCTGGGGTATAATCCCAACCCCATGCCTGTACTACATTAAGGGGTAATAAAAAAAGATTTAAACTAATAATTATAATTATAATTTTTAACACAAATTTTTTAATTAATTATTTAGATTATACCAAAAAAAACACTTAAAAACAAACTTAAAAAAGATTTTTAGCAGTGCTCCAAAAAGAAATATCACCATTAACCTTTCTCCAATACCACCACTCTACACCCCATAAATATGTTTGTTTAAAACCAGTATTAATAGCAAACTGTAAATTAGCCTTAAATTGATCAAGAGACAATGATTTATCTTGCTCTAAAACACTTAAATCAATCATATTACCATTTTGTGGTACCCATGGCTCTGCTTGTAATTCACTTATAATAATATCATTAACATCTTTATTGGCTATTTTAGCCTTTAACCTATAAAACCAAGCAGGTAAAGGGTACTTAAAATAACCAAAATACTTAGTCCAAACAGTACGATACATTGTAGTAGCAAATACATCACCTAACTCAGCTTCTTTTTTCCAAGAACTAAGTTCTCCAGAAGCAGATATAATTATAGGTCTATCATCAATACTTTTAACAAAATTTATTTCTTTTTTCAAAAACTCTAAATCTCCATCAGGACAAATACCAAAAGAATTAAGCAATGGTTCATTTTCAACTTGCCAAACTATAATCTCTTCCCTATCTTTATACCTTTCCATTACAGTTTTAATCATTATTAAACTCTTATTCTTAATACTACTAATATCTTCATCTTCTAACCAAATAGGAGTATGACATTCAGGCCACCTAGGCAATCTCCACCCTATATTAACTATATATTTAACATTTCTTTTACTACCCTCATCTAAAATATAATCATAAGTAGAAAAATCATATTCTCCTTCATTTTTTTCAATATCATCCCAATAAATAGGTAATCTAATATTCTTAACCTCTAAATCATCTAAGGTAGCCAGATATACCTCTTTCCAATCCAAGTCTAACTCTTCAGCAAACTTGGGAGAAAAAGTAACACCCCAGAAATTATCAGGAGCTTTTAAGGATATATTGTATGGATAATGGTTAGAAAAAAAGATAAACCATACAATATATACTATGAATAGTAAAAATAATATTTTTTTAAACATTTGCAATATAATATAATCCAATACTAATTAAAATAATAGCTATACCTTTTTGTATAATAATAATTTTAGATATTTTTTCTTTAATAATTTTAGGGTAGATAATAGATATAATACTTCCAAAAATTAAAATAAATACATACTGAACACCTTGTAATGCATTAACCAATGCTACAGATCCTAAAGATATAGCATAATTTTGTAAAAGAAAACCAATACCAGCTAAACCTTGATTAGATAAAAACACTCCTCTTTTCCAACCCTTTAAACCCCTTAAAGATTTAAATATCTTCTTTCTATTATCTTCTTTAATTAATAATAATAGAACAGATAGAAAAGTACCTAAACGAATCCATATAAAAGCACTTAAAAACTCTTGATTATTGTATAAATATTTAGTTGATATAAAAAAGATAGCAAAAATAAAAGAAGCTGATAAAGCAATGATGATACTAATAAATCTTTTTCTTTTATCAAATCCCAATATATGAATAAAACTATCCCATACTGTTTTACCTTCTGGTAAATACGATATTATTATAGTACCTAGTAATAAAAAGAAAATAGACACCCATTGCCCAAAATTAAAACTTTCTTGCAAAAGAATAATTGATAGAACAATGGTAAATATAGGTACAGAAGCACCAATTAAAGTAATAATACGAGAAACTTCTCCTAGTTTTAAAGCCTTATACAATAATATTAAAGCTAATGGAAATAATGATCCAGCTAATATATTACCTAAGAATAAGTTAACACCGGGCCAATATAAAAACCAAGGAGCTAATACAAATACTAATAAACCCAATAGACCTACTAAGAATGTATAAGCTTTAGGATTATCTAAAACCTTTGTTAATAAAAACTTATCAGCTAAACTAACAATAGCTAATATAAAATAAGCAATTATAACTATAATTATCCAAGACATAAATATATTATACCATAAATTATTAATATATTAAAATAAGCTAAGGATAAACCCTAGCTTATTTATTTTTAACCTATTCGTCGCAAGTACAAGGATCTGTACTACAACCTTCACATGGTTCTCTCATAAAATTATGTTAATAATTAATTATAATTTAAAAATAATATCTTTTAAATGTTTCATCCTTCTAGAATTAAATTCTTTTCTTTCAATTAGATTAGCTGCTCTTAAAGCATTTAATGTTTTACTATCCTCTTTTTGATATTTCTTAGGATAATTATTTTCTAAATCTCCATTAGGAAAAACATAAATATCATACTGCTCTAAAAAGAAAAATAATTCACTTTGACTAATATTTTTGATCTTTATCTTTAAAAACTTAATTATATTATCTAAATGACTACTATATACTACATCTTTATCAAGTATAACGGCGAAGGGAATATTAAAAACTTTTAATAATTCTAAATATATTAATACATTACCCTTACCATGTGTTTGTATAACCTTTAAATCTTTATCTTTAGTATAGAACTTATCAATTAAACCTCTAATTAATAATCTATCTGATACACCTTCTACTAAAACTGCTTTATCAGCAAAAAACATTTCTAGATTATCAGCATTTAACTCCTGTATCAATCTTTGATAATTAAAATGTATCTTATCTAAAGAAAAAACTTTTGTTGTACTTTCTTCATGTATTACTCTTCTTACTTGTGAAAGTGTAATTGGTTTAATAAATAAAGGAGAATGGGTAGTAAAGAATATTTGACCCTCCATACTGTTTTGCATTGACCACATTAATTTCTTAACTAAAGCAGGATGTAAATGTGTTTCTGGTTCATCAATTAATACTATATTATATTCAGGATGAAAAACATATAATAACATAGTAAAAACTCTTCTAAACCCAGAACCCATACGATCTATAGTTACCCTTCTATTACCCTGCTTTAAACCATGACTCTCATAATGAATATCCATAGCATTGTCAGTAGCTGATACCTTAGGAAAATGTTCTTTCAAATGTTTTTCAAATAATTGTTTTTCTCTAGGATGTTTAAATAAACTACGAAAGTCTTCTTCTATTTGTTTAAAATCTAAAAAGGAAAAACTATTTAAATTTTTAACTTTTGTTTGTAATAATTCTTGTAGCGCTTTACCATCTTTTAGCTTTTGATTATTAAATATTAACTCTCTAATCTGATCTTTAATTTTTAATACTCCATTTTTATCTGGTAACTGATATCTAGTAATTTCTTCTTGGGTAAAAGTAATATTAATTTCTAAATCTGTTTTCTTGTAGTATAGAAACTTATTATCTTTATTATATTTAAAAGCATATTCTATAGAATCAAGAATATTACCCTTACCACAATTATTTTGTCCAATAAAAATATTAACAGGTAAACCTTCTAATGCTATAGTTTCCTTTATACTTTTATATTTATTAATTGTTAGTTTTTTTACTTTCATTATAGTAAATGTATGTCTTCTATCTCACTAATTTTACCTTCTAAAAGAATATCTTCAATATGATATGTCCCTAGTTTGGGAGCATCTAAAAATCCTTCCATAGCTGCTTCAGCTAACCAACCTGAGTCTAACCAATCAAATAACCATTCATCTACATATTTAGGATTTTGGCTGTCTATACCTGCTCTAATGGCAAATAACCATGCTCTATTATATTTTTCTTGAGAACCAATTGGTTCAGACATAATTATTGGAATACCTAAACCACTGTAAAAAGTAAGTTCAGAAGGTTTGGTCCATAATACATCAGTAGTACGTAATACTTTATTAAATTTCTTGAAATAACTTATCTTATCTTCTGCATAAATAATATTTAAATTATTACATTGAGTTAAACAATGTTTTTTAACTGCTTCTTGAAAAAATAAATAAACATCATTACGATTACCAGCTACTAAGTTTAATCTTACCTTATTACTCTTAATATGTTTTTTTAACCTAGAAAGTATAGTAACAGCTAACTCTCTTTGAGCACCCGCTCCTCCAACAGCAAAAGTAATAGTTAAAGGATGCTTGTTCTTTTTAATATCTTTAATAGGGCATAAATAATTTTCTATAAGCTTAGAATATTTTTTACGATATATACCTCTTGGATCTAAATTATATAAACGAGAAGCTAAATCTTTTTTCAAAATCTTTAAATCACGACCTCCTGTATTTTTTTTAGGTAAAGGAAATCCAGTAACACTAATCTTTTTTTCTCTTACACCATATAATTGTAATCTTTCTTTTACTCTTTTATTAGGCGCTAAATAGTAAATACGACTTTTTTTAGGATGGTATGGAGCCCATGCTCTAGCAATGTCAGCATCGCATACAATACAATATATATCTCCTTTGTAATTATAGTATTCAGCTGCATAAGCTGTAACAAAAAAACTAGTTAGAAAAGGTAATGGATCTTTATTTAATTCTTCAATCAAAGGTTTCATCAATCCTTTTTTAACTTTGTTATAGAAATATTTCTGTTGTCTAGAATTAGCTGATAAATCTCTACGAGGATAAAAAGGTTCTATTCTTTGAAAATAATCCATTATTTTAAATACACCCTCACCAAGTAAAGGTATTTTCTTAAAACGAGAAATCAATTCATATAACTTCCTATTACTTTCCCAAACTCTATTCTCCATCTTACTAATACCCTGATAATGGTTAGCATTAATAATACCAGATTTACTAATCTTTAAAAAGGGAAAAGCAGCTCTTTGATGACCATATCCCATATCTACAGCTACCACATGCATTTTTTGTTTTTGTTCTTTCATTGATATATATATTATATCATTTTTTCCATATTCTTAAAACTATAAATAAAAATAATAGAGAATAAAAGTAGTATTCTAAATTAATTAAACGATGTACCATTCCTGGATTTAAAAATTCCAAAGATAATAAAATTATCCATGTTATAAAAAAAGTATTAAATAAATCCTTAATAATTGTATATACTACTCTCATCTATTTAAAATTAATTGCCAATTATTATGTAATCTAATAGTAGATGTACTGTTGTTTAAATTAGGTATTGATAATATCAATTCTAACTTATTATTCTTAACTAAAGCTTCATCTAAAATATAGTCTAAAGAAAAATCTTCATAAGCTATATTTTGATAATACCAAGAACCATCCTTTTGTTTTAATCCTAATGTTATATTTTCTGTAAAAGGTTCTAAACTACCTTTAACAGTCAAAACTTCAAAATTAATAGGAGTGTATAATTTTAAGTATAGTGGTTCTGATCTAATTTCTAATTTATTAGACTCTTGTAAAAACATAGTTCTAACTTCTGGATAAAAACCATGAATATCTTTAGTCAAAGTATTATTAAAATCAATACTATATTCTAAAGTTCTTTTGGTTACAATATTAGAACTAAGAATATATATTATAATACTAAAAGCAATAAGCCACCAAATATGCTTAAATATCTTTATAATCAATATTTTACTTATTCTCATACATATATTGTATCAAACTTTAGCTATTTACAGAAGTGTTAAAAAGATGTAAATTATGTTACACTATACATGAATATGCTTACATTTAGTAAACATCAACATATTATCTATCAAATAGCATTAATTGCTATTATTTTGACTAATTTATATTTATTCCATTTATCTTGGTTAGGTATTATTCTTACTATTCTATATATTTGGTTTAATAGTAAAAAACTGTCTGATATACTATTTCATAAGCTTCATAAAGGACTAAAAAATATATCTGGTTTTTTAACTATATTATCATATATAGCTATTAATTATACTGTTTTCTATCATTTATATATTATAGATCAAATAGTATTTTTATGGGTTTTAATATCTATTCCTCTTTTTATAGAATTATTATCTTTAAAATCTAATAAAACTCATTACTTTTTAAATGGTTCTGAATTAAATTTTAAGTTTAAAAATATAAAAAGAATTATTTTACCTATTTCTGTTTTAGCTTTAGATATACTTTTATTTATACTTTTATTTAAAAAAGCTAGTGTAGGTATAGTTAGATCTCCATGGGAATTATTACATTTCAAGTTTTGGTTCTTATTTACTCTAAGTAATATTTTATTAATATTTAGTATTATTAATAAAAAAACAATAAAAAGTTTAGCTTTAATAAGTTTTCATTTTTTACTATTATCAAGCATAGCTATTATACTTTACCCTCTTGGTTATGGTTATGACTCATTTATTCATGAAGCTACATTGAATATAATTAAGGAAACAGGAACTATACAACCTAAATTACTAATGTATTTAGGACAATATGGGCTTTCTTTTTTCTTTCATACCATATCTCAAGTATCATTAGATACTGTTAATAAGATACTATTACCAATATTATTTAGTTTAATATGGCCTACTAGTATATATTATGGTTTAAGACATGGATTTAATTGGACAAAAAAAGCAAGCTATCTTAGTACTTTCTGGAGCTTATTTATAGGTTTTAGTTTTGCTATAATGACAACTCCACAAAGCTTATCATACCTAATATTTGCTTTCTTTATATTCATACTTCCTGAAATTAATAAAAAGAAAATTCATTTACACTTTATTTATCTTCTAACTTTATTTACATTAGCTATACATCCTTTAAGCGGTGTTACATTATTCTTATTTAGTATTATATTAACTATATTTAGAATTAAAAAAAGAAAATTTATAAGATCAATACTATTTAGTATCACACTATTCTTTTCAATTATAGCATTACCATTATTGTTTGCTTTCTATCAATTTAAACAAGGCATTGAAATGGTTAAAATATTTTCTTTTAACACATGGCCATTAATATCTTTACCTAATATTCATTGGAATCAAACATACTCTTTTCCTCTAGATATTATACATAATATTAGTAGTAATATTATTTGGATATATGTTCTTTGTGTATTAATTAGTATATTATTTATCTTAAGAGAAAATAAATATCTATTTTACAAAAGATACTTTCTTTTTTCTGGTATATTAATAGCTAACTATATTATTACTAAAATATTTATATCTTTTAATTTACAAATATCATATGATAAAACAGATTATCTTAACCGTATAATATATTTAATAGTTTTAACTATTTTACCTCTTTTCCTAAGGTTTATATACTTAATATTTAAAACTACTACTTTAAAAAATGATAGAGTAAAAAATATATTCTTAGGAATTATTACTCTTTTAATGCTAACTATTGGTGTATATTTTAGCTATCCTGTATATGATAAACATAAAAATAGTAAAAGCTTTAATGTAACTTCAAGTGATATTAAAACAGTACAAGCTATTGAAGAAGATTCTTCTAGTCTTCCATATATTGTTTTATCTAATCAAATGGTGGGTGCTGCTAGTATAAATCAATATGGTTTTAAACATTACTATAATGATAACTTCTATTACTCTATGCCTTTAGGTATAGATAGTATATATACTCATTATTTAAATATGATAGAAATAGATGCTAGCAAAGAAGAAGCTTTAAAGGCTATGGACAAGGCTGGGGTAAATAAACTATACTTTGTAGTAAATAACTACTGGCATTCAGCTAAACAAGCTATTAAACAAGCTAAAAATAGCTCTGACAGCTATTTTCTCATAGATAGTGGAATAAACTACGTATTTGTATATAATAAATAAAAAAGAGCTTAAAAAGCTCTTTTTTACTATTCGTTATACTGTTTTATTATAATACAGAATCTTTAGCTCCTTTAGCAACTCTAAACTTAACTACAGTTTTAGCAGCAATTTGTATAGATTCACCTGTTGCTGGATTACGTCCCATACGAGCTTCTCTAAATTTCTTTACTAACTTTCCAATACCAGGAATAGTAAACTCTCCAGCATTTCTAACTTCATCATAAGCTAGATTAGTAAAAACTTCTAAGAAGTTTTCAACTTCTTTTTTGCTTAAGCCTGTCTTTTCAGCTAAAGCAGATAACAATTGTGTTTTTGTCATTGCCATAAATTTATTTTATTAATTATTAAAACATAATGAAATATAGCACAAATACTAAACTTTGTTAAGTATTCATATATATATTACACCGTTAATAGAAAAATATCAAGTCAAGAAGTCATAGAAGAAACCATATCTTGCTCTTTTTTTAAACTGAGGTTTCCTTAAATTCAAGAAATCTATAATACCATTAGGTGATAAATCATATCCTTGTATATTAATATTTTTACCATCACGTACTGCGGTAGCCATAACAGGCTCTGGTTTACCTATAGCATAGGCTAATTTAACTAATACTTCTTTAGCATCATACTTTTTTAAATACTCTACTGCTAAATACCTAGCCATATATGCTGCTGAACGATCAACCTTAGTAGAATCCTTACCAGAAAATGCTCCACCACCAACAGGTATTTGAGGACCATAATTATCTGCAATAATCTTACGACCTGTTAATCCTGTATCAGCTTCAAATCCACCTATAATAAAAGGACCAGCAGGATTAATATATACATTATTATATTCCCCTACAATTGGATTAACAACTTCTTGTATAATATGTTTTTCTAAATCTTTTAAATCTATACCTTCCTTATGCTGAGTAGATATAACTACAGTATCTACTATACTATCATACAATGTAACCTGTGCCTTACCATCAGGTTTTAAATACTTAGATAGTATAGAATTAGAATTTAAACGAATATCTTCTAATT